>NZ_JBFBBQ010000047.1:0-69633 GCF_040682775.1 Amycolatopsis sp. NPDC051106
CAAAACCCAACGGGCGCCCGCACCCGCGCGCCCCCCGCGACCGGGCGACGTGGATCACCCGGTCGCGGACCCCGCGCGGGCGTATGCTCGCGAGCGGACAGGAGGGGATTTCCATGGCAGGCCACGAAATCACCGACCGCATCGCCGACCTGATCGACGAGGAGCACCGGCTGCGCAAGGGCGCCCTCCACCACGGCGGGCTGACCGCCGACGAGCGGCTCCGCCTCAAGGACCTCGAACGTCAGCTCGACGCGGCCGTCGACCTGCTGCACCGGCGCCAAGCCCTGTCGGTCTTCGACGACGACTGACGACGACTGACGCCCAGCTGTCCCCGCCGGTGCGATCAGGAGTGCCGCAGCAGGGCGCCGAAGCCTTCCCAAAGGTCGACGCGCTCGTCCAGCACCACGACCTCCGCGCCCGTGGCGACCGCCGCGAACGGGATCGCCTCGTCCGCCCGGCGCTGTTCCGGCTGCGACACGCCGAGCGCCTGCAAGCCGGCTTTGCCCACGGCGACCTGCGCCGGGTCCGGGCCGCCGAAGACCGACGCCTCGCCGGGCGAGCCCACCAGCAGCGTCTCGACGTTCGCCTCGGCGAGCGCGTTCGTCACCGCCTCCAGGCCGCTCACCGCCAGGCCGCCTTCGCGGCCCGTGCCCGCGCGGAACCGGTCGGCCAGGTCGTCCAGCGCCGCGAGGTGGCGGTTGGCCAGTAGCTCGTGGACCTGCCGGTCCAGCTCCTCGCGCGCCGAGCCGCCGGCCCGGCTGCCCGCGTCGACCTCCGCGGCGATCCGGCGGACCGGCTCCGGCAACGTCTGGTGGAGCGCCGTGCGGGCCTGCTTCTCGCCGGCCAGGACGGCCAGCCGCGCGCCGCACCGCTCGACCGCCTTCGCCACGTGGTCGGCGATGGTCACCAGGTTGCGGCGGGCCGTCTCCTCGGCGGCGTTCTGGAGGTTGTGGTGCGCCGTGCCGCCGCCGCGGACCTTGTGCACCGGGTGATCTTCGCCCTCGACCGTCGTGGTGCGCGGTTCGCCGCCGGCGTACTCGGTGATCTCGGCGCCGACCCGGTCGGCCACGACGAGCACGTACCTCGGGTTCTCCTCGGTGTGCGTCGCGAGCGGAAGCAGGTAGGGCAGCGGCGAGAACCGGACGATCTGCCGCGGCGGCGGTGCGGCCAGGCGCCGGCCGAGCAGCACCGAGCCGTGCGCGGCGACGATGCTGCGGCCGGCCTTGCCGACGGGCGGCTCGCTCTCGCGGATCGCCCTCAGGACGGCGTCCACCGTCTCGGCGTCGGCGCGCTGATCGCTCAGTGCGGCCTCGATCTCCTTCAGCCGGAGCTCGAGCTGCTTGGCGGCGTCTTCGGTGTCGTGCGAAAAGTCGAAGTGCACGGAGACGAACGGCCCGGAAACCGTGGTGAGATCGCGCAACGCGGATGTGTCCACAGTGGACTTCTCTCGGCGCTCGTGGACGGGAGCAGGCAGCGGTTACCGCGCGTGTCGGGGGCTAAACGTCGCCGAGCGCGGACCGGACCCCCGCCACCACGTCCGGGTGACCCAGCGGCAGCGGCGGGGGCACGCGGTCCTCCGGCCCCTCGGTGGTCGAGGCGATCAGCCGCACGTCCGTGCCCGCTTCGCGCACCTTGGCCACGACCTCGTCGCGCTCGGCCAGCCACTTTTCGTTCGCCTCCGCGGCGTCGCCGGACGGGAGGAAGGCGTCCGAGGCCGGATCCACCAGCAGCAGGTGCGCGGCCGCGCCCAGGTGCCGCTCGACGAGCTGCAGGGCATCCGCCGCGAACGGACCGCTCGCCACGACGGCGATCTCGGGGTCGCCGGGCCCGTGGTCGCCCACCAGGTCGTCGGCCTCGGTCAGCGCACCGCCGGCGGGAATCCGGCACCAGAAGATCCCGCGCTGCTCGGCCAGTGGCCGCCAGGTCGCCGGCAGCTCGTCGTGCCGGGCGGCACCGGCCGGGTCGAGCACGATGATCTTGGGCCCGGCCGGGTCGCCGGCGGTGACCACCGACGGGCCCTCGGAGCGAGCGGGTTCGGATTCGACGGACATGGGTGGTTCCCTTCAGCGACGGGGGAGTTCGGGGGAGTCGGTGTCGAGCGGCACCGAGCCGGAACGGACGAGTCCCAGCTGGACGGTCTGGCGGCCGGTCAGCCGGTCCAGAACCCAGTCGACGGCCGTGCGCACGCGGTTGCCGGGCATCGCCATGAGGTGGTAAGCGCGGGTCACGACCTTCGCCGGCAACCCGGAAAGCGGGATGTGCAACGGGTTCGCCGCGGCGGCGCCGGCACCGAGGTCGACGACGAAGCCGAGGTCGTGGTGGCGGTAGGTGCCGGGGCGGCCGTACCCCAGCGACGCCGCGACGTTGCGCCCGGCGAGCTTCCCCTGCCGCTCGGCGTGCTGCGCGGTCATCGCCGTGTACTGACCGGGGCGGGTGAGGTCGGGCACCGCGGCCGCGTCCCCGCAGGCGAAGACGTCGTCACGGCCGGGCACGTTCAGCTGCTCGGTGACGCAGAGCCGGCCCTTGGCCGTCTCGAGCCCGAGGTCGGCCACCAGCGGGTCCGGCCGCACACCGACGCACCAGACGAGGGTGCGGGTCGGCACCGGTTCGCCGTTCGTCAGCGTGACGCCCTTGGCGTCGGCGTGGTCGACGGAGGTTTTCATCAGCACCTCGACCCCGCGGGCGCGCAGCACATCGTCGGCGGTCTTGCCCAGGCGCTTGCCGAGCTCGGGCAGCACCCGCTCGGCGACGTCGAGCAGCAGCCAGCGGATCCTCTGCCCGGCCAGTTCGGGGTGGCGCGCGGCGAGGGCATCGGTGAACGCGGGGCCCTGCGCGGCGACCTCGGTCCCGGTGTAGCCGGCGCCGACGACGACGAACGTGCAGCGCGCGTCGCGTTCGGCGGGGTCCTCGGCCGCGGCGGCCAGCTCGATCTGGCGGGTGATGTGGTCACGCAGGTACAGCGCTTCGGGCACCCCGCGGAACCCGTGCGCGTACTCCGGGACACCGGGGATGGGCAGGAGCTTGTTGACGCTGCCCGCGGCGAGCACCAGCCGGTCGTAGCCGATCCGGTGTTCCTGGTCCTCCGGGTCCGTGTAGGTGACGTGCCGGGTGTCGAAGTCGACTCCGGTCGCGACGCCGAGCACGAGGCGGACGCCGGGCAGCGTCTCGGGGATCGAGACCGTCACGCGGCGCGGGTCGAGGATGCCGGCCGCCACTTCGGGCAGCAGGGGCAGGTAGAGGAAGTAGTCGGTGGGGTTGAGCACGACCACTTCGACGTCCTCACCGGCACTCTTCCGGAGGCTCTTCGCCGCGTGGTAACCGGCGAAACCACCGCCGACGATCACGACTCGCATGGATCTCCTTCCGGGCCGGATTTCCGTCTCCGGCGATTACCCGAGGTCAGAGCGGGGAAACCCCGCAGGGTTGACCTGGTGGCCCAGTGGCGTACGGTCAGAGGGGTTGGCTGTTGTTCAGAATCAAGTGCTCCGGTCAGCGCCCCTGCACGCTGCGTTAGGGAGCGCCATGTACTGCTTTCGCACGATCGACGAACCGTCCGGCCTGACCTTCACCACCACCGAGCGACCGGGCGGGATCCGCGTGGTCACCCTGGTCGGGGACATCGACGCGGCCACTGTCGAAATTCTCGACGAAGCCCTCGCCGCGGGCGAGCGGCTGGTCGTCGACCTCACCCGGGTCGCCTTCCTCAGCTGCGCCGGTGTCCGGTCGCTGCTCGAGGCGAACACCCGGGCCGAGCTCGCCGTCGTCCCCGGCGGCCACGCCGTCACCCGCTCGCTGGAGGCCACCGGCGCGGACGTCCTGCTGGAGATCCACCCCCGGGTCGGTGCCGCGCTCGCCGAGCTGACCCCGGTGCCCGAGCCCGGCCGGGAGGCGTGACCGCCCGGCGGTCCCGCCTCCCGCCGTCCACTGTGGATGCTTGTGGTCAGTCGTCCGGCCAGTCGCCGGTGGCCTTCTCGTACCCGATGGCCCCCGCGCGTTCGGTCGCGGCCTTGACCGCGGCGAAGATCGCGCCCTGCACCGCCGCCGCGATGATCACCTGCCGCCAGGTGTAGTCGCGGTCGGTGGCGTCGGGCGCGTCTTCGTCGCCGGACACGCGCTTCCAGACCTGCTTGAACGCCTGGCCGGCGAGAATGCCCCCGAGGGCGCCGACGACCCAGCTCAGCGGCTTGTACAAAACCTTGTTCACGAGTCGTTCCTCCGTCGCAGGATCAGCCGGATCACGATCAGCAGGCCCAGCACGCCGGCGAAGATCGGCACCGGGTTGCTCCGCACGACCTCGGCGCCCTGGCGGAACTTGACCGCGGTCGGCTCGTTCGTCACGTCGGCGACCTTCGCGGTCGCCTGGTCGAGCTTCTCGTCGACGTTCTCCTTGACCCGGCTCTTCACGTCGAGCTTCTGCCCGAGCGCTTCCAGGGTCTCGCTCAGTTCCTCCCGCGTGGTGTCCCGGTCGAGCCGCGCCTCTTCGGCGTTCTTCGGGAAGTCCCCGCTCATGAGTGCACTCCCTGCTTCACGGTGTCCACGTCCTGCCGGACGCCGCTGATGGCTTCTTCGGGCACCGGTGGCACGCCTTGGGTGACTTCCTTCTTGCCGACCAGCGCTGCGACGCCGGCGACCAGGAACAGCGCGACCGCGACGATCACCGCGGCCAGCCAGCCGGGCACCACCAGCGCGAGCGCGAGCACGGCGGCCGCGACCAGCGTGCCGGCGCCGAGCAGCGCGAACACGCCTGCCGCACCGAACAGCCCGGCGCCGACGCCCATCTTCTTGCCCTTGCGCTGCAGTTCGAACACGGCCAGCCGCATCTCGTCCCGGACGAGCCGTTTGACTTCGTCGGTCAGGTCCGTCACCAGCTCGCCGACCGAGCGGTCGGCCGCCGGCTTCTTGTTCACTTCTTCGATCACGGAACACCTCCTTGTCTGTACGCCGTGTACCCGATCCGCCCAGCGTCAACCGCGCCGGGTTTGACCGGTGCGGCACCGGGTAGCCGGATCACCCGACCCCGAAGAGGAGGAGAGTGCATGAGCACGATCACCGAAATCGTGGACGTGGAAGTCCCCGTTTCGACCGCCTACAACCAGTGGACGCAGTTCGAGGAGTTCCCGCGGTTCATGGAGGGCGTCGAAGAGATCCGCCAGGTCGACGCCACCCACACCCACTGGGTGACCCGGTTCGGTGGCGTGACGCGCGAGTTCGACGCGACGATCACCGAGCAGCACCCCGACGAGCGGGTCGCCTGGACGTCCGACTCCGGTCCGGACCACGCCGGCGTGATCACCTTCCACCGGCTCGACGACGCGCACACCCGGGTGACCGCCCAGATGGACATCGACCCCGAGGGCTTCGCCGAAAACGTGGCGGACAAGCTCGGTGTCCTCGACCGCCGCGTGAAGGGCGACCTGAAGCGGTTCAAGGAGTTCATCGAGCAGCGCGGCGGCGAGACCGGCGCGTGGCGCGGTGACGTGGACCGCCCGGGGAGCTAGCGATACACCAGCGTCACACGATCGGGTGACACGGCGGGGCGGACACCGCCCCGCCGTGTTTCGCGTCCGGGGGCCTCGGGTAGGCCGCACGCATGACGACCAACCCAGTCCCGGCCGTGGAGCTGAACAACGGCGTGCGGATCCCGCAGTTCGGGTTCGGTGTGTTCCAGATCCCGCCCGAGGAGACGGCCCGGACCGTGCGGACCGCGCTGGAGGCCGGCTACCGCCACCTCGACACGGCGCAGATGTACCGGAACGAAGAGGGCGTCGGCGCCGGCATCGCGGAGTCGGGCGTCGCGCGGGAAGACGTGTTCGTCACGACCAAGCTGGCCAACGACGCGCACGGCCACGACAACGCGATCACGGCCCTGGAGGGCAGCCTGCGGCGCCTGGGGTTCGAGTACGTCGACCTGTACCTGATCCACTGGCCGTTGCCGCACAAGGACAACTACGTCCGGACCTGGCTGGGCTTCGAAGACATCCTGCGGGCGGGCAAGGCCCGTGCCATCGGCGTCTCGAACTTCCGGCCCGCTCACCTCGACCGCCTCGCCGAAGAGACTTCCGTGGTGCCCGCGGTCAACCAGATCGAGCTGCACCCGGCGTTGCAGCAGACCGAGCTGCGCGCCTACCACCAGGAGCACGGCATCGCCACCGAGGCGTGGAGTCCCCTGGCCCAGGCGGAGGTCCTCGACGACCCCGTGCTGACGGACCTGGCCGAAAAGCATGGCCGGACGGCCGCGCAGGTGGTGCTGAGGTGGCACATCCAGCTCGGCACCATCGTCTTCCCCAAGTCGTCTTCGCCGGAGCGGATCAAGCAGAACATCGACGTGTTCGGCTTCGAGCTCGACGACGAGGACATGACGGCGATCGGCAAGCTGGACGCCGGCCGCCGCACCGGTCCGGACCCGGACACCTTCACGGGGTGACCGCGGCGTTTCCCTCCGCGACCGGCCGGGTACTTCACCCGAAGAGGTCCCCCCAGGAGAAGGAGCGTCCCGGCATGACCACGAACGCCTACCTGTCGTTCCTCGCGATCGGCGTGGTGCTGGTCCTGATCGACGGGCAGATCATCTATCGCAGCGGCCGCCGCTACCTGGAGAACTCCTACGGCGACCCGGCGGCCGGCGCCTCGATGACCCGGCTGGTCACGGTGTTGTTCCACCTGGCGACGCTGGGCGTGCTGGCGCTCATCTCGACCATCAACATGGGTGACAGCGACCTGCCGGGTGTCGTCGGGCGGCTCGGCGTGCTGCTGCTGATCCTCGCCGTGGCGCACGCGATCACGCTCGCGGCCCTGTCCCGCATCCGTGGCGAGCAGGAAGTGGAGGCAGTCGTGCAGCGCGGCGGCCGGCAGCGGCGGGACCCCGAGCCGCAGGGCCCGACGGTGAACCCGGTGCCGGGTCAGCCGGGCGCGTACCCGGACGTCAGCCCGTCGCTGGAGAACCGGTCCCCGTACTCGGCTTCGTAAGCGGAATCCGGTTCGAGGGCGGCACTTCCCGGTCGGAGGTGCCGCCCTCGTCCGTGCCGCGGGGTCAGCGATCCGCCGGCAGGTCGACTTCGGTGTGCCGGGTGGCGAGCGTCCGGGCCAGGTCGGCCAGCTTGACGTTGAGGTCCTGGGACGCGCGGCGCAGCACGTCGAACGCTTCGTCGGCGGTGATGCCCCGGCGTTGCATGAGAATGCCCTTCGCCTGGCCGATCACGTCCCGGCTCTCGACCGCGCGGCGCAGGTGCGCCGTCTCCAGTTCGGTCGCCGCCACGGCCTCCGTGTGTGCCAGCGCCAGGGACGCGTGCGTCGCCAGCAGGAGCGCCAGGTCGATCGCGTGGCCGTCGAACGCGCCCGGCCGGCTCGAGTAGATGTTGAGCGCACCCGAATGCCGGGGCGGGTGGGCGTCCGGAAGCAGGGCCGTCGCCAGCACCGAGTGGTAGCCGTGGGCGGCCGCGGCCGGGCCGAACGACGGCCAGCGCGGGTCGTTCGCGACGTCCTGGGACCAGGCGATGGCCGGGCCGTCGGGGCGGGCCGACTCGACGCACGGACCTTCGCCGTGGTCGTACTGCACCTGGTCGAGCAGCACCGCGACCGGATCGGTCTCGACCGGCGTGTGGTAGCTGCCGTCGGGTTCCCGCAGGGTGACACTGACGAGGTCGGCGTCCGGCACGAGCGCGCTCGCGGCGCCGACGACCAGCCTGAGCACGCCGCCGACGGTCGGGGTCACGTCCAGGAGCGCGCGCGTGAGCTCGGCGAACTGGCCGGCCAGCGGGCCGGCCGGCTGGGCACCGTCCCGGCCGAACCCGGCCCGCTCCCGGGCCCACTCGTCCTCGCCGATGCTCATGCGTCTCCGTCGTCTCGGGGGTGGGCCCCCATTCAACCCGATGCCGGTGCTCCACCGCGCGAGCCGGCCGCCTCGCGCAGCGCGGCCCGCGCCCGGTCGACGAAACCCGGACCCGGCCACAGCTGGTCGGCCTGCGGCATCCGGTCGGACAGGTCCGGGTGGGGCAGCGTCGCCGCGGCGTCCCGGACCGCCAGGACCTCCTTGCCCAGCTCGGCCCGCCGCTCGGGTGAGCAGGTGAGCCGGACCTGACGCACCGCCGCCGGGCCTTCGTCGTGGACGTGGCGGCGCACGGTGCGGATCAGCCCGCCCAGCAGGCGCTCGAACCGCGTCTCCTGCGGTCCCACGCCCTCCAGCTCACGCATCAGGCCCTCCGCCTCCGCGAGGTCGCCTTCGCCGTCGATGAAGGACTCCTCGGCGACGGCGTGGCGGACGAGCTCCGCGGTCAGGTGGTCGGCGAGGTCCTTGCGGTTCTCGGGACTGCCCTGGCCGAGCTCGATCTCGGTGCACAGCCGGTCCAGCTCGCGGTGGTCGCCGGCGAGCACGGTGGTCAGGTCGGTTGCGGGCTGGCTGCCGTTCATGCACGCTCCTGGTCCGGACTCGGATTTTCCCGTAAGGGATACCCGCTGCCCGGCCGTCGAATCCCGTGTCGGACAGGCGCGGGGAGGGTATTCGTCAGGACAACCGGCCCCCGAGGAGGATGACCATGGCAGCGCCGTCGTCGGTGATCGAGCGCGAGCGCAAGTACGAGATCGTGGCCGGCAGCGGGGTGCCGCGGCTCGTCGGCGTCGCGGGCGTCGAGACCCAGGACGACCCCGTCGAGCAGGTTCTCGATGCGTCCTATTACGACACCGGGACCTACCGCCTGGCCAGGAGCGGCATCACGGTGCGGCGCCGCGTCGGCGGGCACGACGCCGGCTGGCACCTCAAGCTGCCCGTCTCCGCCGACGAGCGGCAGGAGATCCAGCTGCCGCTCGGCGGTGACCCGAACAAGGTCCCCGGCCGGCTGCGCCGGCTCGTGCGCGCCTACACGCTGGGGGAGAAGCTGGTGCCGATCGCGCACCTGCGCACCGACCGGTTCGCCCACCGGCTGGCCGACGGCGACGGCCGGACCGTCGCGACCCTCACCGACGACCACGTGACGGGGGAAGCCGGCGGCGAGAGCGCGCGGCTCGACGAGTGGCGCGAGCTGGAGCTGGAGCTCGACCCCGCGACCGAACCGGGCCGGCTCGAGGAGTTCGACCGGGCGCTTGCCGAAGCCGGCGCCTCGGCCTCGCCGTGGCCGTCGAAGCTGCGGCGCCTGATCGGCGACCGCGTTCCGGCGCCGCCGCGCGGCCGCAAGAAGCCGACGGCGGGGGACGTCGTGCTGGCGTCGCTGCGCGAGCACTACGCCCAGCTGCGCCGAGCGGACGTCGGGGTGCGCCTGGACGTCGAGGACTCCGTGCACCAAATGCGCGTCGCGACCCGGAAGCTGCGCAGCGCGCTGCGCACGTTCGGGTCCATTGTGGACAAGGACGCCACCGCGCCACTGGCGGCCGAGCTGAAGTGGCTCGGGCAGCAGCTGGCGCCGGCCCGCGACGCGGA
Source organism: Amycolatopsis sp. NPDC051106 (assembly GCF_040682775.1). Classification (NCBI taxonomy): domain Bacteria; kingdom Bacillati; phylum Actinomycetota; class Actinomycetes; order Pseudonocardiales; family Pseudonocardiaceae; genus Amycolatopsis; species Amycolatopsis sp. NPDC051106. The sequence continues at coordinate 9,410 of NZ_JBFBBQ010000047.1, forward strand.
AGTGACCGAGCAGCGGCTGCGCGAGCAGCTCGACGACGTTCCGTCCGAGCTGGTGTTCGGGCCGCTGCGCCAGTACCTCACCCGCTACTTCGCCCGTGAAGCCGAGGAAGGCCGCACCCGGGCGATGACGGCGCTGGACGGCAAGCGGTACCGGAACCTGCTGCGCGCGCTGGACGCCGTGGTGGAGGAGCCGTCGCTGACCGGCCGGGCGCGCAAGCCCGCGAAGGCCGCCCTGCGCAAGCCGGTGCGCAAGGCCGAGAGGAAGCTGCGCCGGGCCGAAGCGGCGGCTCGCGGTCTGGACGGCCACGAACTCGAGAAGGCCCTGCACGAGGTCCGCAAGAAAGCGAAGCGGGCCCGGTACGCCGCCGACACCGTCAAGCCGGTCTACGGCAAGAAGCTGCGGCAGTGGCGCAAGAACGTCAAGGCCGTCCAGAGCACGCTGGGGGAGCACCAGGACACCGCGGTCGGCCGCGACGTCCTGCACCACCTCACCATCGCCGGGCACGGCGAGGGGCAGAACACGTTCACGTTCGGGATGCTGTACGAGCGCGACGCCGAGCGGGCGGAGCGGCTGCGCGAGCGCTTCGCGGGCGAGTGGCGGCGGCTCCGCAAGGGCGGACGGCCGGGCTGGCTCCGCTGACCCGCGCTGCCGGCCCACGCTGAAACGTCTTGAATGAGTCGTTCAGGGCCTCCGAAGACCTGGATGACTCATTCAAGACGTCGGCGAGGGGGCGGGAACGGGGCGGGACTCAGCCTTCGCCGGTGAGCTTCCCGCGGAGCTGCTCCAGCGTTTGCGACAGCAGCCGGGAGACGTGCATCTGGGAGATACCGACGCGGTCGGCGATCTGGGTCTGGGTCAGCCCGCCGAAGAACCGCATCACGAGGATCGCGCGCTCCCGCTTCGGCAGCTCTTGGAGCAGCGGCTGGAGGGCCTCGTGGTTCTCGACCATCGCCATCTCGTGGTCGGGTTCGCCCATGGTGTCCGCCAGCGACAGCGCCTCGGCGTCGTCGTGCACCGGCTTGTCGACGGAAAGGGCCTGGTAGGCGTTGCCGGCCAGCAGCCCTTCGCGGACTTCGTCGACGTCCAGGTTCAGGTGCTCCGCGAGCTCGGTCGGGGTGGGCGCGCGGCCCAGGCGCTGGGACAGCACCGCCGAACCCTGGCTCAGGGACAGGTGCAGCTCCTTGAGCCGCCGCGGGACCCGCACCGACCAGCCGGTGTCCCGGAAGTGGCGCCGCACCTCGCCCATGATCGTCGGCACCGCGAAGGACAGGAAGTCGTGGCCGCGGGCGGGGTCGAACCGGTCGACCGCGTTGATCAGGCCGATCCGGGCCACCTGGACCAGGTCCTCGCGCGGCTCGCCCCGACCCGAGAAGCGGGTGGCGATGTGCTCGGCGAGCGGCAGCAGCTCGGTCACCAGCTTGCTGCGGACGACGTCGCGCCGCGGGTCGTCGGGGCCGAGGGTGCCCAGTTCCTCGAACAGCGGCTCGCAGTGGGCATATTCGTCCGGGCGGTGCAGGAGGGTTTTCCGCTCGCCGCTCACGCGCTCGTTCCCGGGTTGAGCACCAGTTCGATCGTGACGATGCCCGCGCCTCCTCCGGGCAGCACGTCACAGTGCGCGGTCACCGAGCGGCTGAGCGTGGTCAGCACGTGCCAGCCGAAGGTGCGGTCGCTCGGGGGCCGCGGGTCGTTCGACCGCGTCGAGATGGTCACGTGCAGGCCGTCGGCGCCCTGCCGGAACCGGCAGTGCAGCTGAGTGCCCAGCTCGGCCAGCTGGACGAGCTGGGCACAGGCCTCGTCGACGGCCATCTTGGCGTCGGCGATGGCGTCCAGCCCGAAGTCCGCGCGTGAGACCACGCCGTGGGTGAGCATGCGGACGAGGGGGATCTGCTCAGCCATGGCGGGCAGGCGCAGCTCCACCAGTTCCTCGAGCAGCTCTTCCAGCGTCGGCTTGGCGCCGTGCGAGCCACCGCTTCGTGTTTCTTCCATACGTGAGGTACTACCCATCCGGGCTAATGACGACACTTCGTGGTCAGGGGTTTCCGGTTCGGTCACCGGCCGAGCGCCCGTTCGAGCTCTTTCTTGCTCATTGTCGAGCGACCGTTGATGTTCCGCTTCTTGGCCTCGTTGTAGAGCTGGTCCTTGGTCGGGCCGCCGGGACCCTTGCGGTTGCCGGAACGCTCGCCGCCGCGCTGCTGGGGCGACTTGTCCTTCAGGGACGTCTTGCTGGCCTGCCGGGACTCGCCCGACTGCGCGCGGTTCTTGTTCACCGTGCGGGCGGCGATCTCCTTCGCCCGTTTGGTGCCGGCTCCGCGGTCCTCGGCCGAGTCCTTGACGTGCTCGTACTGGCGTTCGCGCTTCTTGCTCCACGACTGAGGCATGACAGCTCCCTTCGTACTCACGGACCGAATACCCGGTCGATCATCGGGTAAACGTCCCCTCACCGGCGACGACAGCAGTATCGGACACCCGGTTACCCACGCCGTCGAGCGGGTAAGCGGGTCGAAACCGAGAGGAGGCGCCGATGCGGATCGGCTACACGCTGATGACCGAGCAGGCCGGGCCGAACGAACTGGTCCGGTTCGCCGCCGGTGCGGAACACGCCGGCTTCGACTTCGAGGTCATGAGCGACCACTATTCGCCGTGGCTCGTTGAACAGGGCCACGCGCCGTACGCCTGGAGTGTGCTGGGCGCGGTCACGCAGACCACCGAACGGGTCGAGCTGATGACCTACGTGACGTGCCCGACCATGCGCTACCACCCGGCGGTGGTCGCGCAGAAGGCGGCGACCGTGCAGGCGCTGTCGGGCGGCCGGTTCACGCTGGGGCTCGGGGCGGGCGAGAACCTCAACGAACACGTCGTCGGCCGCGGCTGGCCGCCGGCGAACGTCCGGCACGACATGCTCGCCGAGGCCCTGCAGATCATCGGCGGCCTCTTCGACGGCGGGTACTTCGACTACGAAGGCAAGCACTTCCGCGTCGACTCGGCGAAGCTGTGGGACCTGCCGGAGAGGCGGACGCCGATCGGCGTCGCGGTGTCCGGTTCGCAGTCGATCAAGCGGTTCGCCCCGGTCGCGGACGCGATGATCGCCGTCGAACCGAAGGCGGAGCTCTCGAGCGAGTGGGACGCGACGAAGCCCGGCCCGCCGACCCGCAAGATCGGGCAGATGCCGGTGTCGTGGGGCACCGACCGCGAGGCCGCGGTGAAGCGCGCCCACGAGCAGTTCCGCTGGTTCGCCGGGGGCTGGAAGGTCAACTCCGAGCTGCCGGGGCCGGCCGGGTTCGCCGGTGCGACGCAGTTCGTCCGCGAGGACGACGTCGCCGGGTCGATCCCGTGCGGCCCGGACGTCGAAGCGATCGTCGAGGGCGTGCGCGAGTTCGAGAAGGCGGGCTTCACCGACGTGGCGCTCGTCCAGATCGGCGGGGACCAGCAGGAGGGCTTCCTGGACTTCGCCGAAAAGGAGCTGCTCCCGGCGTTGCGGGCGTAGCTCCACCCGTTCGGGCTAACGCGGATCTCCGTCAGCAGGAGTAGGACGCGGAGTACAGGACTTTCCCAGCGGCGGGAGGTGCGGATGACGGAGGTGAAGCCGGCACCGAGCCTGCAGGCGGTGCCTCTGGCGGTGGCGCGGCGCGGGCCGAAGGGCGGCACGCTGCTCGCGCTGCTGCGCACCACCGACCCGAAGCAGATCGGGCTGCTGTACCTGACGACGTCGTTCGCCTTCTTCATGGCGGGCGGCGCGATGGCGCTGCTGATGCGCGGGGAGCTGGCCCGGCCCGGGCTGCAGTTCCTGTCGCCGGAGCAGTACAACCAGATGTTCACCATGCACGGCACGATCATGCTGCTGCTGTACGCGACCCCGAACCTCTTCGGGTTCGCGAACTACATCCTGCCGCTGCAGATCGGCGCGCCGGACGTCGCGTTCCCGCGGCTCAACGGGTTCGCCTACTGGCTCTACCTGTTCGGCGGGCTGATCGTGATCAGCTCGTTCCTGACCCCGGGCGGCGCGCCCGACTTCGGCTGGACGGCGTACACGCCGCTGTCCAACGCCATCCACTCGCCGGGCGTCGGCGGCGACCTGTGGATCATGGGCCTGATCGTGTCCGGGCTCGGGACCATCCTCGGCGCGGTCAACATGGTCACCACGATCGTGTGCCTGCGCGCGCCCGGGATGACGTTGTGGCGGATGCCGATCTTCACCTGGAACATCCTGTTCACCGCCGTCCTGATCCTGCTGGCGTTCCCGATCCTCACGGCCGCGCTGTTCGGCCTGGAGGCGGATCGCCGGCTGGGGGCGCACGTGTTCGACCCCGAGAACGGCGGGGCGATCATGTTCCAGCACCTGTTCTGGTTCTTCGGCCACCCCGAGGTCTACATCGTGGCGCTGCCGTACTTCGGGATCGTCACCGAGATCGTGCCGGTGTTCAGCCGGAAGCCGCTGTACGGCTACCGGCTGATGGTGTTCGCGACCGTCGGGATCACCGGGCTCTCGGCGGTGGTGTGGGCGCACCACATGTTCGCCACCGGCGCGGTGCTGCTGCCGTTCTTCTCGATCATGACCTTCCTGATCGCCGTGCCGACCGGGATCAAGTTCTTCAACTGGATCGGCACGATGTGGAAGGGGCACCTGAGCTTCGAGACGCCGATGCTGTGGTCGATCGGCTTCATGGTGACCTTCCTGTTCGGCGGCCTCACCGGCGTGATCCTGGCGTCGCCGCCGCTGGACTTCCACGTCACCGACTCCTACTTCGTCGTCGCGCACTTCCACTACGTGCTGTTCGGCACGATCGTGTTCGCGACGTTCGCCGGGATCTACTTCTGGTTCCCGAAGATGACCGGCCGGCTGCTCGACGAGCGCCTCGGCAAATGGCACTTCTGGACGACGTTCATCGGCTTCCACACGACGTTCCTGATCCAGCACTGGCTGGGTGACATGGGGATGCCGCGCCGGTACGCGGACTACCTGTCCACGGACGGCTTCACGACGCTGAACACGATCTCGACGATCGGCGCGTTCATCCTGGGCGCGTCGACGCTGCCGTTCATCTGGAACGTGGTGAAGAGCTACCGCTACGGCGAGCAGGTCCTGGTCGACGACCCGTGGGGCTTCGGCAACAGCCTCGAATGGGCGACGACGTGCCCGCCGCCGCGGCACAACTTCCTGGACCTGCCGCGGATCCGGTCGGAGCGGCCCGCGTTCGAGCTGCACCACCCGGAGGTCGTCGAGCAGATGAAGGAGGAGCGGTACGTCCGCTCCAAGCGGGCCCAGGCCCGGGTGCTGGACCGAGGCGGGAAGCCGCCCGCGTCGCGGGAGGGGCACGCGGGCACGGCGGGTTCGTCGCGCTGACCCCGCCGTGCCGGTGGCCGCTCAGGCGGTGCGTGCTCCGGGGCCGCAGCGGAGAGCGTCAGGCGCCGGTCGGCCTCCGTGACCCGCAGGGCCCGGCGGACCATCGGGTTCGTCCCGGTGATCACCTGCAGGTCCGTGCCGTTCTGTTCGGCCTGCAGCGCCGCGTGCAGCAGCACGCGGACACCCGCCACGCCGAGGAAGTCCACTTCGGATAGATCGAGGGTCAGCCGCTCCGGGGTCGCCCACAGGCGGTCCGCGAGCAGAGCGGCCAGGTGACCGGCCGTCGCGGTGTCGAGAGCGCCGCGGGCGGTGATCAGCACCGCGTGCGGGGCGGGCCACGCCGTGCGCAGCCGCAGGGCAGGATTTCGAGGTCGGGGGATCATCACGCCGGTTCGCCGCCGTCCTGGTACCGCGCGGAGCCGGGGCGCCGCGCTCGGGGTGTTCCGAGCCGGCTGCTGTGCTGAACCGATACCCGAGCCTAACCGGGTGAGAGCCGCCCGCAACCGCCGTTACTCCGAACGGGCGTGTGGCGCGCGACGGCGGTGACCGCTTGTGCCTGCGGTGAACGGGATGCAGTAATCTCGCGTTGGACCCGTTAAAGCGCTAGCGGCCCACTAGTGGCGCGCGCCCGGGTCCTCCCTGGTTGAGAGCGCCCTGAGAACCGAGAAGAGGGGCGTCACCAGGATGACGGGCGGCGATGAGCGGCTCACCGCGCGGTTGGACGAAGTCACGGTAGCGATGGAATCGCTCACCTCCATGCTGGACTCGGAGCTCGATCTCGGTCAGATGCTGCAGGCGATCTGCGACCACGTGGTGCAGGTGGTGCCGGGGGCCGACATGGCGAGCATCACGCTGGTGCGCGAAGGCGTGCCGGAGACGGTGGCCAGCACCGACCAGCGGGCGGTGAACTTCGATCGCGAGCAGTACCGGATCGGGGACGGCCCGTGCCTGCGCGCGGCCGAGACCGGGCAGCCGGTGCGCGTGGGTGTCGGCGCCGTCGGCGACGTGTGGCCGCAGTTCGTGTCGAAGGCCGAACAGCTGGGGGTGGCGAGCTTCCTGGCCGCGCCGCTGACCGTGGACGGCGACATGGCCGGTGCGGTCAACCTCTTCGGTTTCGGCGAGCACGGCTTCAGCGAGCTGGGCACGAAGATCCTCGAGCTGTACACGGCGACGGTGGTGTTCGGCCTGCGCAGCGCGCGCCGGTACTTCGCCGCCCGCGAGCTGATCGACCAGCTGAACCGGGCGCTCGAGACGCGCGCGGTCATCGACCAGGCCAAGGGGATCCTGATGGCCGCGCACCGGATCACCGCGGAGGAGGCGTTCCAGCGGCTGGTGAAGCGGTCCCAGGACGGCAACCGCAAGCTGCACGAGGTGGCGGCGGAGTTCGTGGAGGCGGTCGCGACCACGACCGCGTGACGTCCCGCGTACCCAGGCGGTCGGTTCGCGTACCTGGACAGTCGGCTCGCGTACCTGGACGGTCGGCTCGTGAGCCGACCCTCTGGGTACGGCTAGCCGGCCGGGACCTCGTCCGGGGGTGCGTCCGTTTCCGCCACCGGGTCGGGCCGGTGCCTGCTGCGCTGGCACGTCGTGCAGACCAGGGTGCGGCCGAGCACGGTCCCGTCGTCACCCACGACCTGGGCCACGTGCATCGTGGGGAAGCCGCAGACTTCGCAGGGCAGCGACCCGTCCTCACGGCTGATGCGGAGCTGGGTGCCCATCCGGCCTCCTGGTGTGACGTGGGTCTCACCACCTTGCCGGGTTCCCGGCCGGAGACCGGTGAATTCACTCGTTCGGCCTAGCGTCGGCGGTCTCCGGGAACCCGGTCGGTGCCTCTTGTGTTGGGTGGGGTGAGGCCGGGTAACCGGCCGGCGGAAAGGGTTGACCCGGGGATTGCCGGAGGGGAGCGAACATGCGAGACAAGCGGAACGACCTGCGACCGGTGGCGGACCTGCTGCTGGAAGGTGGGGACACGCCGGGGCAGGCCGCGACCCGGCGCAAGGCGGCCTTGGCCGTCGCGGCGAACGCGAAAGACTCCGAAGACTGCGCGCAGCTGCTCGACATGCTGGGTCTGCACCGGGTCAGCGGACGCAGCAGCGAGGTCGCCTGACGCACGACGCACCCGGAGCCCGCCGAGACCCCCGGTCCGGCGGGCTCCGGCACGTCACCCTCCGCCACCACGCCGCGTTTCGCGGCCCGGCCACGCGGGTATCGCTGCCGGTGAGGAGGTCGAGACATGGCCAGACCGGTGTGGAGCGGCGCGCTGAGCCTGGGGCTGGTCACCGTTCCGGTGGAGCTGTACCCGGCGGTGGCGGACCACACGATCCACTTCCACCAGTTCGAACGCGGGACGTCGGACCGGATCCGCAACCGCAAGGTCAACGAGCGGACCGGCGACGAGGTCACCCAGGACGAGATCGTCAAGGGTTACGACCTCGGCGGCGGCGACCACGTGCTCGTCGAGCCCGACGAGCTGGACGAAATCGCTCCCGAGCGGTCCCGGCGGATCGACATCGAGCAGTTCGTCGAGCTCGACGAGATCGACCCGTGGTTCTACGACCGCACGTACTGGCTCAAGCCGGCGAAGGAGGATTTCGCCAAGGCGTACGGCCTGCTGCTGCAGGCGATGGACCGCAGCGAGAAGGCCGGGGTCGCGAAGTTCGTGTTGCGCGGCAAGGAATACCTGTGTGCGGTCCGCGCCGGCGAGGACGTCATGGTGCTCAACACCCTGCACTTCGTCGCCGACCTGCGGAAGCCGAAGGACGTCATGGGCGGCCTGCCCAGCCTCCCGAAGCCGCGGCCCAAGGAACTCGACATGGCGCTCTCGCTCGTCGACGAGATGACCGCGCCGTGGAAGCCGGACGATTACCGCGACGAGTACTCCGAGCGCGTCGAGGACCTGATCAAGGCCAAGAAGCAGGGCAAGGAGATCGCCCACGAAGAGGAGCCGGAGCAGTCGGCCGACGTCGTCGACCTGTTCGAGGCGTTGTCGCGCAGTGTGAAGAACCGCAAGGGCGGCGGCGGCAAGAAGCCCGAGAAGAAGGCGGCGAAGAAGAAGGAGCCCGACCTCGCGGAGCTGTCCAAGTCCGACCTGGACAAGCTGGCCCGCGAGCAGGGCGTGAAGGGCCGGTCGAAGATGACGCGCGCCGAGCTGGAGAAGGCGCTGAAGGCCTCGTGACCGAAGTGACCGGACCCGGCTGGCGCGAACCGACCCTGGCCACGCTCACCGGCCGCCGGTTCTCCGACGAGGACTGGATCTACGAGCGGAAGCTGGACGGCGTCCGGGCGATCTGCGTGCGCGACTCGGGCACGCCGACGCTCTACTCGCGCAACCACAAGGTGATGGACAACGCCTACCCCGAGCTCGTCGAAGCCCTCGCGGCCCAGGGCGGGCCGCGGTTCGTGGCCGACGGCGAAATCGTGGCGTTCGACGGCGGCAACACCAGCTTCGCCGCGCTGCAGCCCCGGATCCACGTCAGCGATCCGGACCGCGCGCGGGCGACCGGCGTGCGTGTCTACTACTACCTGTTCGACCTGCTGTACTACGACGACCAGGACACGACCGGGCTCCCGCTGCGGCAGCGGAAGGCGTTGCTGCGCGACGCGTTCGACTTCGAAGACCCGCTCCGGCTGTCGGCGCACCGCAACACCGAGGGCGAGAAGTTCTACGCGGAAGCCTGCCGGCGGGGCTGGGAGGGCGTCATCGCGAAGCGGGCCGACGCGCCGTACCACCACGGGCGGTCACCCGACTGGCTGAAGTTCAAGTGCGCGCAGGGGCAGGAGCTCGTCATCGGCGGCTTCACCGATCCGCAGGGCGCCCGGCACGGCTTCGGCGCGCTTCTGCTCGGCTACCACGAGGACGGCGGCCTGAAGTACGCCGGCAAGGTCGGTACCGGGTTCGACGAACGACTGCTGTCGTCCCTGCACGCACAGTTGCGCGAGCGCGAGACGAAGCGGTCGCCGTTCGCCGGGGCGGTGAAGGAACCCGGCGCGCACTGGGTCCGGCCGGACCTGGTCGCGCAGATCGACTTCTCCGAATGGACGCGCGACGGGCGGCTGCGGCACCCTCGGTTCGCCGGGCTGCGCGAGGACAAGAAGGCGGCGGACGTGGTGCGGGAGCGGGCGTGAGCGACGAGATTTCCCATGCGGACAAGGTGTACTACCCCGCCGACGGGCTGACCAAGGGCGACGTCGTCGAGTACTACCGGACAGTCGCCGAGGTGATGGTGCCGCACCTGCGCGGCCGCCCGCTCACCCTGCGGCGGTTCCCCGACGGCATCGACGGGCAGGGCTGGTTCCAGAAGCACCCGGGGGAGCACTTCCCGGACTCGATCCGCGTCGAGAGCGTCCCCCGGCGGGGTGGCGGCACGGACGACTACGTGGTCTGCGACGACGCCGGGGCGCTGGACTACCTGGCGCGGCAGGGCACCCTGGAGTTCCACGTCTGGCTGGCCACGGCCGACGCACCGGAGCGGCCCGACCGGCTGGTGCTGGACCTCGACCCGCCGGACGGCACGCCGGTCGCCGAGCTGCGCGCGGTCGCGCGGCGGATCCGCGACCACTACGAGCGGGTCGGCCTGACGCCGTTCGTCCAGGCGACCGGCGGCCGCGGCTTCCACGTGCTCGCGCCCCTCGACGCGAAGTCGGACACCGAAGCCGTGCTCGAGCTGTCCCGCGCGCTGGCCGACGCCGTCGCCGCGGACGACCCGGACCGCCTGACGACGGCCCAGCGCAAGGACAAGCGCGGCGACCGGATCTTCCTGGACGCCAACCGCAACGGATACGCGCAGACGTTCGTCGCGCCGTACTCGCTGCGCGCCCGCCCCGGCGCGGCGGCCGCGACCCCGCTGGACTGGCGCGAGCTGGGCAAAGCCGAGCCGGACGGCTGGAGCCTCGCCAAGGAGAAGCAGCGCTTGGCGCGCAAGGACGACCCGTGGCGCAATCTGGACGAGCACGCGGGGTCGGCGGAAGCGGCGCTGAAGCAGCTCACTTGAGAGTCTTGCCCGCCGCCTTCAGGTCCGCGACGAAGGCCGCGTAGGCCTCGTCGCGGTCCGGGGCGCGCAGGACGGCCGACGGGTGCACGGTCGCGACCGCCGACGGCACCAGTTCGGCCACGTCTTCGGGCGCTTCGACGGGTTCGCCGCGGTGGGCCGTCAGCCGGAACTTCGGGCCCAGCAGCGACTGCGCGGCCGTCGCGCCCAGCAGCAGCACCAGCTCCGGGCGCACCGCGCGCAGCTCGGCCAGCAGCCACGGCCGGCAGGCGACCACCTCGGTGCGGCCGGGCTTCTGGTGGATGCGCCGCTTCCCGCGTTCGTCGCGCTTGAACTTGAAGTGCTTGACCGCGTTGGTGACGTACAGCGCCTTCCGGTCGAACCCGGCTTCTTCGAAGGCCCGGTCCAGGAGCCGCCCGGCGGGGCCGACGAACGGCTCGCCCGCGAGGTCTTCCTTGTCACCCGGCTGCTCGCCGACGACCAGGACCTTCGCCTTCTTCGTCCCCTCGCCGAAAACGGTCTGCGTCGCGTCCTGGTACAGGGCGCATCCGCGGCAGCCGGCCGCGGCCGACCGCAACGTGTCGAGATCGGTGCTGTCCGGCGGCTCCGCTCCGTGCGTCTGCGGCATGAGCGGGGAAGTTCCCCGTTCCCCGGCCGGGTAAACCACGGTGCCGGCCCGCGCGGCCATCGTCTCCGACGGGTCGGCCCTGCTCGGGCTCGGTGACCGGGGGCCGGCCGCCGCGCTGCCGGTGATGGAGGGCAAGGCGGCGCTGCTCAAGCGGTTCGCCGACGTCGACGCGTGGCCGATCTGCCCGGTCAGCCGCGAACCCAACGACCTCGTCCGCACCGTCAAGGACCTCGCGACGTCGTTCGGCGCGATCAACCTCGAGGACATCGCCGCGCCGCGGTGCTTCACGATCGAACGGCGGCTGCACGACGAGCTCGACATCCCGGTCTTCCACGACGACCAGCACGGTACGGCGGTCGTCGTGCTCGGCGCCCTGCACAACGCGCTGAAGCTGACCGGCCGCGAGCCCGGGAAGACGTCCGTCGTCATCGCCGGCGCCGGCGCGGCCGGCAGCGCGATCGCGCGGCTGCTGCTGCGCGCCGGCTACCGCTCCGACGGGATCGTCGTCTGCGACAGCGAAGGCGTGCTGCACCCGGGCCGGGATCTGACGGGGGAGAAGGGGTGGCTGGCGGAGAACACCAACTCCGCCGGAGCCACCGGAAGCGTGCAGGACGCGGTGCGCGGCGCGGACGTGTTCGTCGGCGTCAGCGCGGGCGGACTCCTCAGCCCGGGCGACATCGCCGCGATGGCCGATCGCGCGATCGTGTTCGCCCTGGCCAACCCGGATCCGGAGGCCGACCCCGACGCCGCGCGCGAGCACGCGGAGATCGTCGCCACCGGCCGCAGCGACTTCCCCAACCAGATCAACAACGTGCCGGCGTTCCCGGGGATGTTCCGCGGCCTGCTCGACTCGGGCGCGCCGCGGGTCACCGGCGAGATGCTGCCGGCGGCGTCGCGCGCCCTGGCGGACGTGGTGGGGGACGACCTGGACGCGGGCCACATCGTGCCGAGCGTGTTCGACGAGGCTCTGGTGCCGGCGGTGGCGGACGCGGTCGCCGGCGCGGCGAAGGCGGCCGAATAGTCCTTTGTGGACCCTGGGCTCAGTGCGGGCCGGTGGCCGGGGAGGTGCCGTCGGGCGCGGGCTTGCGGGTCGTCTCGGCACGGGCGATGTGCCACGCGACGAGCGCGCCGGCGCCGACCGTGCCCCAGAGCACGAGCCCGGCGTCGCGGGCGAAGAGGCCGACGACCAGCATGACCACCGCGGTGATGTCGCACAGCACGAGCAGCAGGTTCCACCGCTGGGCTTCGCGCAGGGTGCGGCCGGCGAAGGCGGCCGCGAACGCGGGGTCACTCGCCTGCAGTTCCCGCTCGATCTCGTGCAGCGCGTGGCGTTCGCGATCCGGCAGCATGATGGGCCTCCTCGCCTCGGCTGTCTGAGTGGTACCCGCTCCGCGCCCCTTCGAAGCGACACTTTTTCGTGAAAGTCAGTGGTTGTCGCGGGGGATGCCCTTCGTCTTCGCGATCCGCTGGTACGCCACCGCCGGGCGCAGGACCATGCCGTCGCAGAGCTGGTCGACCATCGACCGCTGGATCTCCTGCCACGGCGTCTGCGCGTCGGGGACCGGGTACCCGCCCGACTCTGCCAGCTCCTTGTGCCGCAGCGCGAGCTCTTCGTCCGGGATGAGCACGTCCGCGGTGCCGGCGGCGAGGTCGATGCGGACCCGGTCGCCGGTCCGCAGCACGGCGAGCCCGCCGCCCGCCGCGGCTTCGGGAGAGGCGTTGAGGATCGAGGGGGACCCGGACGTGCCGGACTGGCGGCCGTCGCCGAGGCACGGCAGTTCGCGGATCCCCTGCTTGATCAGCGCCGCCGGCGGCCGCATGTTGACCACCTCCGCCGCGCCCGGGTAGCCGAGCGGCCCGGTGCCGCGCATGACGAGCAGCGAGTGCTCGTCGGCGCCGAGGTCCGGGTCGTCGATGCGGGCGTGGTAGTCCTCGGGACCGTCGAAGACGATCGCCGTGCCCTCGTAGACGCCGCCGCCGAGGTAGCGGCGCCGGAACTCCGGCGAGATCACGCTCGACTTCATGATCGCCGCGTCGAAGAGGTTGCCCTTGAAGACCAGGAACCCGGCGTCTTCGGTGAGGGCCGTATCGAACGTGCGGATGACGTCCCGGTCGCCGGCCTCGGCGTCGCGGCAGTTGTCGCCGAGCGTGCGGCCGTTGACCGTGCGCGCGTCCTCGTGGACGAGCCCGTGCCGCATCAGCTCGTGCACCACGGCCGGGACGCCGCCCGCGCGGTGGAACTCCTCACCGAGGTACTTCCCGGCCGGCTGGAGGTCGACCAGCAGCGGGACGTGGTGGCCGAGCCGCTGCCAGTCGTCGAGGGGCAGGTCGACGCCGACGTGCCGGGCGATCGCGCCGATGTGGATGGGCGCGTTGGTCGAACCGCCGATCGCCGAGCTCACCACGATGGCGTTCTCGAACGCTTCGCGCGTCAGGATGTCGGAGGGTTTGAGGTCCTCGCGCACCATCTCGACGATCCGCAGCCCGGTGCGGTAGGCCATCCGCGCCCGGTCGCGGTGCGGCGCCGGGATCGCCGCGCAGCCGGGCAGGCTCATCCCGAGCGCTTCGGCGAGCGCGTTCATCGTCGAGGCGGTGCCCATGGTGTTGCAGTGCCCGGGCGACGGCGCGGACGACGCGACGAGCTCCATGAACCCCGCGTCGTCGATCTCCCCGGCGGCGAGGAGCTCACGGGCCTTCCAGATGATCGTCCCGGACCCGGTGCGCTCGCCGTTGTACCAGCCGTTGAGCATGGGACCGCCGGACAGCACGATGGCCGGGAGGTCGACCGTCGCGGCGGCCATCAGGCACGCCGGGGTGGTCTTGTCGCAGCCGGTGGTGAGGACGACGCCGTCGATGGGGTAGCCGTAGAGCGTCTCGACCAGGCCGAGGTAGGCGAGGTTCCGGTCCAGGGCGGCGGTCGGGCGCTTGCCGGTCTCCTGGATGGGGTGCACCGGGAACTCGATGGCGATCCCGCCGGCCTCCCGGATGCCTTCCCGGGTGCGGTCGGCGAGCTGCAGGTGGTGCCGGTTGCAGGGGGACAGGTCGGAGCCGGTCTGCGCGATGCCGATGATCGGCCGGCCGGACTGCAGCTCCTCCCGGGTGAGGCCCCAGTTCATGTACCGCTCGAGGTAGAGGGCGGTCATCCCGGGGTCGGCGGGGTTGTTGAACCAAGCTTCGCTGCGCAGTCCCATACCGGCCAGTCTGTCAACGGCACGGCCGGAGCGCATCCCCCTGCGGCTCGCCGGAAAGCCGTGAATGGCGCATCGACGGACTTCACGTCCCTCGATGCGCCATCCACGGACTTCGCCGGTGGGTCAGCCCAGGCCGTTCAACCCGATCACCCGGGAGTACCAGTGGGCGCTGCGCTTCGGCGTCCGGACCTGGGTCTCGTAGTCGACGTGGACCAGCCCGAACCGCTTCGCGTACCCCTCGGCCCACTCGAAGTTGTCGAGCAGCGACCAGTAGAAGTACCCGCGCAGGTCGACGCCCGCCGCCAGCGCGTCGTGCGCCGCCCGGAGGTGGGAGTCCAGGAACGCCACGCGGTCGGTGTCGACGATGTCACCGCCGTCGGAGACGACGTCCGGGTAGGCCGCGCCGTTCTCCGTGATGTACAGCGGCACCCGGCGGTAGCCGCGGTGGACCTGCAGCAGCGACTCGGTCAGCCCGGCCGGCTGGACCTCCCAGCCGGAGTCCGTGCGGGGCGCCGCCGGATCCGGGACGAAGTGGACGTCGCCCGCGCCGACCCACTCGGGGCCCGCCGGCTCGCTGCCCGGCACCGGACGCCCCGCGACGCGGTAGTCGCGGTAGTAGTTCACGCCCAGCCAGTCGACGTGCGCCGCGATGATCGCGCTGTCCTCGGGCTCGACGACGTCGGCCAGCCCGAACGGCTCGAGGTCGGTGACCAGGTCGTCGGGGTAGCCGCCGCGCAGCACCGGGTCGAGGAACAGCCGGTTCTGCAGGCCGTCGATCCGCCGGGCCGCGGAGACGTCGGAGACGTTCGCCGGGTCGTGCGGCACGACCGGGTAGAGGTTCAGCGTGATCCCGGCCGGGGTGCCCGGCGCGTGCCGGCGGATGATGTCCATCGCCAGCCCGTGCCCCAGCAGCAGGTGGTGCGTGGCGGCGACGGCGGCCCGGTGGTCGGAGCGGCCGGGCGCGTGGATGCCGCCCGCGTAGCCGAGCATCGCCGCGCACCACGGCTCGTTCAGCGTCGACCAGCTGGCGACGCGGTCACCGAGGCGTTCCAGCACCGTCTCGGTGTACTCGGCGAACCGGTACGCGGTGTCCCGGTTCGTCCAGCCGCCCTGCTCCTCCAGCGTCTGGGGCAGGTCCCAGTGGTAGAGCGTCGCCCACGGCTGGATCCCGGCCTCGAGCAGGCAGTCGACCAGCCGGTCGTAGAAGGCGAGCCCGGCGGCGTTCGGGGCACCGCCGTCCGGGCGCACCCGCGGCCAGGCCAGCGAGAAGCGGTAGGCGCCGAGGCCGAGCCGGCGCATCAGGCCGACGTCCTCGGAGTACCGGCGGTAGTGGTCGGCGGCCGGGTCGCCGGTGTCGCCGCCCACGACCGCGCCCGGGCGGCGGGCGAAGACGTCCCAGACCGAGTCGGTGCGGCCGTCGGCCGTGGTGGCTCCTTCGACCTGGAACGCGGCGGTGGCGGCGCCCCAGACGAAGCCGGGCGGGAACATCAACGCGGCGCTTTCCCGGTCCTCTGTCGCCCGAACGCTGTCGGGATGTACGGACATGTTCACCCTTTCACGGCACCTTGCATGATCCCGGCCACGATCTGGCGGCCGAGGAGGACGAAGACGATGAGGATCGGGATGGTGGCCAGGGTCGTGCCGGCCAGCACCAGCGAATAGTCGACGTAATAGCCGCTCTGGAGCTTCTCCAGCGCGACCTGGACGGTCGGGTTGCCCGCGTCCAGGACCACCAGCGGCCACAGGAAGTCGTTCCAGGACATCATGAACGTGAACATCGCGAGGATCGCCGCGGCCGGGCGCACCGCGGGCAGGCAGATGTTCCAGAAGATCCGGATCATGCTGCAGCCGTCCACGCGCGCGGCCTCGATCAGCTCGTACGGCAGGGCGTCCACTGTGTACTGCCGCATCCAGAACACGCCGAACGCGGTGACCAGGTTGGGCACGATCACCGCCGTCAGGGTGCCGGTCCAGCCCAGTTCGGACATCGCGATGAACAGCGGGATGATGCCGAGCTGGGTGGGCACCGCGAGCGTGACGACGATGAACACGAACAGCTTGTCGCGTCCCCGGAAGCGCAGTTTCGCGAAGGCGAACCCGGCCAGCGAGGAGAACAGCACCGTCGTCAGGGTCACCGTGCCCGAGACGAGGACGCTGTTGCCCAGCGCCTTCCAGAACGGCACGGTGTCGAACACCCGCGCGGCGTTGGCGAAGAAGTTGCCGCCGGGCACGAACGGCGGGATGCGCTCGGTGAGCATCCCGTTGTCGCGGCTGGCCACGAGGAACGACCAGTAGAACGGGAACAGCGAGCCGAGGACGAAGATCGCCAGGACGATGTAGGTCGCCTTGCGCGGCTTGCCGAGCGTGGCGACCTTCTGCCGGAATCCCGGCTTCCGGACGTCATCGCTGATGTCACTCTGGAGGGTGGTCATTTCTTCTTCACCGCCGGGGTGCGGGCGATCCGGCCGGTGAGGAAGAAGTTCACCAGCGCGATGAGCACGATGATCAGGAACAGCACCCAGGCGATCGCCGAGGCGTAGCCGAGATCGGCGTTCTGGAAGGCCGTCTGGTAGAGGTACAGCGTCACGGTCTGGAACTGGTTGGTGGAGCCGCCGTTGTTCGACCCGGGCATGGCGTCGAACAGCTTCGGCTCGGTGAAGATCTGCAGGCCGCCGATCGTCGAAGTGATCGTGACGAAGATCAGCGTCGGTTTCAGCAGCGGCAGCGTGACGTTGAAGAAGCGGCGCCACGTGCCCGCGCCGTCGATCAGCGCCGCCTCGTGCAGCTCCTTGGGGATGGCCTGCATGGCCGCCAGCACGATCAGGGCGTTGTAGCCCGTCCAGCGCCAGTTCACCATGATCGCGATCGCGACGTGGCTGCCGAACCGGTTGGCCTGCCAGTCGACCGGGTCCAGCCCGATGGTCTGCAGCACGCCGTTGATCAGCCCGTACTTCGGGCCGAAGAGGTTGGCGAAGATGATGCCGATGGCGACGAGGCTGGCCGCGTACGGCAGCAGGATGCCGACCCGCCAGCCCGTCGCGCCGCGCAGCCGGGCCCCGAGCAGCGCCGCCAGCAGCATCGCGATGATGAGCTGCGGGACGCTGGAAAGCAGGAAGATGCTGATCGTGTTCGTCAGCGCGTTCCAGAACTGCGCGTCGGCGAAGAGCTCCTTGAAGTTGTCGAGGCCGATGAAGTCGGGGTCGTCGCTGCCGGCTTCCCACTTGAACAGCGAAACGTACGCGGTGTAGAGCAGCGGGAACAGCCCGACGATCCCGAACAGGATGAAGAACGGCGCGATGTAGAGGTACGGCGAGACCTTGACGTCCCACCGGCTCAACCGGTGACGGAAGGTGGGCCGGGGAGACACTCGCTCCCCGGCCTTACTCCCTTCCGGCGCGATCTTGTCGATGACGGTCATCTGCTCAGCGCGTGATCTTCTTCGCGGCTTCGACCATCTGGTTCCAGCCGTCGGCCGCCGACTTGCCCTGCTCGACCGCCTGCAGGGCCGGGCTGGACGCGTTCTCCTGGATCTGGCCGTCGCCCGGGCCCTTGTACTGCGGCTTCTGGACCTTCTTGGCCTGCTCGGCGAACAGTTCGCCGACCTTCGTGTTGCCGAAGTAGTCGTCGGTCTTGCTCAGGAGCGCGGGGTCGGTCAGCGCCTTGACCTGGCTCGGGAAGGTGCCCTTGGCCTGGAACGCCTTGATCTGCTGCTCCGGGGCGGTCAGCCAGGCCGCGAGCTCGGCGGCTTCCTTCGGGTGCTTCGACTGCGTCGGGACGGTCAGGTACGAGCCGCCCCAGTTGCCGCCGCCGCCGGGGAAGGCCGCGGTGACGGCCCACTTGCCGGCGTTCTCCGGGCCGGCCTGCTCCTTGATCACGCCGAGCATCCAGGCGGGGCACACCTTCGTGGCGAACGCGCCCTGCTTGAAGCCGGTGTTCCACTCGTTGCTGAACGCGGTCAGCTTGGCCGACTCGCCCTTGGCGACGGCGTCGGTGACCTTGGTCCAGGCGTCCTTGATGCCCTGGTTGCCCTCGACGGCCAGCTTGTCGTCGGTGCCGATGTAGCCCTGGGGGAGCTGGTTGACCATGGCGTTGAAGTTCTGCGCGGCCGAGTCGAACCAGGCCTTGCCCTTGCTCTTCTGCACGAAGTCCGCGCCGGCGGAGAAGTAGCTGTCCCAGGTGGCGAACAGCGGCTTGACCGCTTCGGGGTCGTCCGGCAGGCCGGCGGCCTTGAACATGTCCTTGCGGTAGCACATGGCGAGCGGGCCGATGTCGGTCCCGTAGCCGATGAGCTTGCCGTCCTTGGTCTTGGCGGCTTCGTACTTCCAGTTCAGCCAGCGGTCGGGGGAGGCGTCGGCCGGGCCGATCTTGCTCAGGTCGTTGAACTTCGAGCCCTTGTCGAGGAAGTCGGACAGGTGGCCCTCTTCGAGCGCCGTCACGTCGGCGAGGCCCGAGCCCGCGGCCATCTTGGTGACGAGTTCCTCGTGGTAGGGGCCGCCCTGGCCGGTCTTGCGGTGGGTGATCTTGATGTTGGGGTGCAGCCGCTCGTACTCCGGGATGAGGGCCTCGTACCCGAACTCGGTGAACGTCGCCAGCGTCAGGTCGACGTGCTCGTTCGGACCCGCTGCCGGCGGGGTCGCTTCACCGCCGCTGCCGCAGGCCGTGGCGCCGAGCGCCGTCATCGTGATGCCCAGTGCGAGGACCAGGCCGTTCCGGATCGTTCTCACGTGTCCAACCACCTTGTTGACGGGAATGAGCGCTCTCACTACTGGGAGCCGATCTGGGAGCGCTCCCAGGTGTCGCAGAGTCTGCTGGGGCCCTTCACCGGTGTCAAGGGGTCGTAACCGGAGTGTTTCCTGCGAGGAGCGCTCCCGGACATCGCCCTGCGTGACCGTTAAGCTGTCGAAGTCCGGGTGGTTGTGGTGAGCGAGGGCGGTACCGTGGGGCCTCGAGCAGGGGATGAAGAGCGGCCGACGCTGGAGGACGTCGCGGCGTTCGCCGGCGTGTCGCGGTCGACGGCGTCGCGCGCGCTGAACGACGACGCGTACGTCAGCGCGGCGGCGCGCGAGAAGGTCCACGCCGCGGCCCGTGACCTGGGCTATTCCCCGAACCAGGCGGCCCGTTCGCTGGTCACCCGCCGCACCGGCGCCATCGCGGTGGTGCTGTCGGAGCCGGAGGCGCGGCTGCTCGACGACCCGTACCGGACCGCCGTCATGCGCGCCGGCTACCGGGAGCTGGCCGACATCGGCCGGCAGATGGTGCTGATCTTCAGCGACACCCGCGAGGACCTGAGCCGGACCGTGCGGTTCCTCGAAGGCGGGCACGTCGACGGCGCGCTGGTGTTCGCGCCGCACCGGGCCGACCCGCTGCCCAAGGCGCTGCGGCTGCTGCGCATCCCGGTGGTGTTCGGCGGCCAGGCGGCCGGCATCCGCCGCGGCGTGCACGTCGTCGACTTCGACAACGAGGGCGGCGCCCGGCTCGCGGTCGAGCACCTGGTCGCGTCCGGGCGGCGGCGGATCGGCACCATCGCCGGGCCGCAGGACCAGGGTGCCCCGATCGATCGGCTCGCCGGCTGGCGCAAGACCCTCCTGGACGCCGGGCTCGACCCCGCCGACCTGGCCGAAGAGGCCGACTTCACGCTGTCCGGCGGCGCGAACGCGATGGCCGCGCTGCTGGCCCGCCACCCGGACCTCGACGCGGTGTTCGTCGCGAGCGACATGATGGCGGTGGGCGCGCTGCGCACCCTCGACTCGGCGGGCCGCCGCATCCCCGAGGACGTCGCGGTGGTCAGCTTCGACGACAACGCGACGCTGGCCCCGGCGATGGACCCGCCCCTGACCTCGGTCCACCAGGACCCGCGCGAGCAGGTCCACGCGATGGTCGAGACGCTGATGCAGCTGCTCGACGACCAGAACCTCAAGCCCCGCCAGCAGATCCTCCCGACCTCCCTGGCGGTCCGCGCCTCGAGCTGACCCCGTGTCGACCCTCCGATCACGCGTGTCGACGTCCTGATCACGCGTGTCGACCGCGCCCGGACCCGGCCGGCGAACTCGCGTGCCTGGAGGGTCGGCTCGTGTGCCTGGAGGGTCGGCTCGCGTGATTGAAGGGTCGACACGGTCGCGGGCGGCGGTGGCTGGGAGCGGTCCCGGCTGAGGTGCACGCCTTTGGCGCTAAACGGCGTTTCCTCAGCACTCGGCGTGACCAACTCGCTGGGCCGTTCGAGTGATGGGGCGACCATCGGCCGCGGCTGTTCAGGAGCGTTCAGTGAGCCGTCGTGCGCCGGGCGCGCCGATGTGACGTCTTCGTCCGAGGTGTCCTTCTGACTCGATTCTTTACATCCACGTTTCCGGCTGGCTACCGTCTGCGCCTGGAAGCGCTCCCAGATCGCTGGCTCCCTACGGACAAAGGAGTTCCGCAGCCATGCGTTCCTCTCCCCGATGGCGCCGTGTGCGCCGAACGCGCTGGTTACGCGGCCGCGCGCTGGCCCTGGCTTCGGCCGTGGTCGCGCTCACCGCCGGGCTGGTCGCCCCACCTTCGGCGCTCGCCGCCGACGTCGCCTGTTCCGTCACCTACACCACCAACGACTGGGACTCCGGGTTCACCGCCAGCGTCTCGCTGCGCAATGACGGCGCGGCCCTCGACAGCTGGAAGGTCGGCTGGACGTTCCTCGACGGCCAGAAGGTCCAGCAGGGCTGGAGCGCCACCTTCGCCCAGACCGGCACCGCGGTCACCGCCACGAACCTCTCCTACAACGGCCACCTCGACACCGGGGCGAGCACCAGCTTCGGCTTCAACGGATCCAAGGGCTCCGCCAACCGCCCACCCACCGACTTCTCCGTCAACGGCACCGCCTGCACCGGCGCCAACAAGGCCCCCACCGTCAGCCTGACCTCACCGGCGTCGACCGGCACCTACTACGCCCCGGCCACCGTCCCGCTCGCCGCCACCGCCGCCGACAGCGACGGCACGGTCGGCAAGGTCGAGTTCTACGCCGGGGACACCCTCCTGGCCACCGACACGGCTGCGCCGTTCGAAGGCAGCTGGGCGAACGTCCCGGCCGGGACGTACTCGATCACGGCCAAGGCGTACGACAACAAGAACGCGTCGACGACGTCCAGCCCGGTGAGCGTGAAGGTCCTTTCCGGACCCACGATCGTCGCGGCTCCGGCGACCGCGCAGGTCAAGCAGGGCGGGACGGGCACGTTCGCCGTCTCCCTCGCCGGCGCGCCCACCGGCCCGGTCACCGTCGCCCTGGCCAGGACGGCGGGCAGCACCGACCTGACGGCGAGCCCCACGAGCCTCACCTTCACGACGGCGAACTGGAGCACCCCGCAGAACGTCACCGTGCAGAGCGCCGACAACGGGGGAGCGCTGGGCAGCGCGACCTTCACCGCCAGCAGCAGCGGGTACACCGCGGCGACGGTGACGGTGAACGAGATCTCGTCGTCCACTTCGGACTACCAGCTCGCGTTCCTGACCCAGTACAACAAGATCAAGGACCCGAACAACGGCTACTTCCGCAAGTTCGGCAACATCCTGGTGCCCTACCACTCGATCGAGACCCTGATCGTCGAGGCGCCGGACCACGGCCACGAGACGACTTCGGAGGCGTTCAGCTACTACCTGTGGCTGGAAGCGTCCTACGGGCGGATCACCGGGGACTGGGCACCGTTCAACCAGGCGTGGACGTCGATCGAGACGTACGCGATCCCGTCGGCGGCCGACCAGCCGGGCAACTCGGGCTACAACGCGAGCAAGCCGGCGACCTACGCGGCCGAATACCCGAGCCCGAAGCAGTACCCGTCGCAGCTGCAGTCCGGCGTGTCCGTCGGTGCCGACCCGATCGCGGCGGAACTCAAGGCGGCCTACGGCTCGGCGGACGTCTACGGCATGCACTGGCTGCTCGACGTCGACAACATCTACAAGTTCGGCCACTGCGAGGACGGCACGAACACCGCGCCGGCGTTCATCAACACCTTCCAGCGCGGTTCGCAGGAGTCGGTCTGGGAGACGATCACCCAGCCCAGCTGCGACGTCCTGAAGTTCGGCGGCAAGAACGGCTACCTCGACCTGTTCACCGGCGACACGTCCTACGCGAAGCAGTGGAAGTACACCAACGCACCCGACGCGGACGCCCGCGCCGTGCAGGTGGCTTTCCAGGCCGAGAAGTGGGCCGCCGCGCAGGGCAAGAGCTCGGACATCGCGGCCACCGTCAAGAAGGCCTCGAAGATGGGCGACTACCTGCGGTACTCGCTGTTCGACAAGTACTTCAAGAAGATCGGCAACTGCGTCGGCGCGTCGAGCTGCGCCGCCGGCACCGGAAAGGACAGCGAGCACTACCTCGTCTCCTGGTACTACGCCTGGGGCGGCTCGATGGACTCGTCCAGCGCGTGGGCGTGGCGCATCGGGGACGGTGCGGCGCACCAGGGTTACCAGAATCCCTTGGCGGCGTACGCCTTGTCGACGGATCCGGGCCTGAAGGTGACGTCGGCGACCGGCGCGAGCGACTGGGCGACCAGCCTCGGCCGGCAGCTGGAGTTCCTGCAGTGGCTGCAGTCGTCCGAAGGCGGGCTCGCCGGCGGCGCGACCAACAGCTGGGAAGGCCAGTACGGCACCCCGCCGTCCGGCACGCCGACGTTCTACGGGATGTTCTACGACCAGCAGCCGGTCTGGCACGACCCGCCGAGCAACCAGTGGTTCGGCTTCCAGACCTGGGGCATGGAACGGATCGCCGAGTACTACCAGGCGACCGGCGACGCCCGGGCGAAGAAGATCCTCGACAAGTGGGTCCCGTGGGCGATCGCGAGCACCACGGTCGGGGCCGGCGGCAGCTTCCAGATCCCGGCCGACCTGACGTGGAGCGGCGCGCCGGACACCTGGAGCGCCACCAGTCCGGGCTCGAACACCGGCCTGCACGTCACCGTGAAGAACTACAACAACGACGTCGGGGTCGCGGCCTCGCTCGCCAAGACGCTGCTCTACTACGCGTCGGGGTCGAGCAACGCCCAGGCCAAGTCGGTCGGGGAGCAGCTGCTCACGGCGCTCTCGGCGAACGCCGACACCAAGGGCATCGCGGTGCCGGAGACCCGGACGGACTACAACCGGTTCGACGACGCCTACAACGCCACCACGGACCAGGGACTGTACGTGCCCACGGGCTGGACGGGCACGATGCCGAACGGCGACGCGATCAACTCCAGCTCGACGTTCGAGTCGATCCGCTCGTTCTACAAGAGCGACCCGCAATGGCCGAAGGTCCAGTCCTACCTGGACGGTGGCGCCGCACCGACGTTCACCTACCACCGGTTCTGGGCGCAGTCGGAGATCGCCACGGCGTTCGCCGCGCACGTCGCCCTGTTCGGCTGAAAGGCACTCGATGAAGCGACTGCTCTCCCTCGCGGTCGCCGCACTGGTCGGGGGCGCCGTACTCACGGCGTCCCCGGCCGCCGCGGCCCCCGCTCCGGCACTTTCCCGTGAAAGTGCCGCCCTGGCCGGAACCGGGACCGGTTTCTGGCACGCGAACGGGTCCCAGCTCGTCGACGCGACCGGGACCCCGGTCCGGATGACCGGCGTCAACTGGTTCGGCGCCGAGACCGGCAACTACTCGCCGCACGGCCTGTGGAGCCGCAACTACAAGGACATGCTCGACCAGATGGCGAGCCTCGGCTACAACACGCTGCGGCTGCCGTACTCCAACCAGCTCTTCGACTCCGGCGTCAAGCCGACCAGCATCGACGCCGTCCAGAACCCGGACCTGCAAGGGCTTTCCGGGCTCCAGGTGCTCGACAAGATCATCGGGTACGCCGGGACCAAGGGCATGCGCGTGATCCTCGACCGGCACCGGCCGGACTCCGGCGCGCAGTCCCCGCTCTGGTACACCAGCGCCTACCCCGAAAGCCGCTGGCTGTCCGACTGGACGATGCTCGCCCAGCACTACAAGGGCAACACCACGGTGATCGGTGCCGACCTGCACAACGAGCCGCACTCCATCCAGGGTGGCGGCGGCGCGTGCTGGGGCTGCGGCGACACCGCGACCGACTGGCGCCTGGCCGCCGAACGCGGCGGCAACGCCGTGCTCGCCGCCAACCCGGACTGGCTGGTCATCGTCGAGGGCGTCGACTGCGTCAGCGGCACCGGCGACCCGCAGTGCGGCTGGTGGGGCGGCAACCTCTCCGGCGCCCGCCAGTTCCCGGTGCGGCTGTCCAAGCCGGACAAGCTCGTCTACTCGGCGCACGAGTACGCCACCTCGGTGTTCGCGCAGCCCTGGTTCTCCGACCCGTCGTTCCCGGCGAACCTGCCGGCGCTGTGGGACCACTTCTTCGGCTACCTGCACAAGGAGCACATCGCGCCGGTGCTGCTCGGCGAGTTCGGCAGCACCCTCGCCGACCCGCGCGACAAGACCTGGCTGCAGGAGCTGATGAAGTATTCGGGCACCGGCCCGACCGGGATGAGCTTCACGTACTGGTCGTGGAACCCGAACTCGGGTGACACCGGCGGCATCCTCAACGACGACTGGACCACGGTCAACCAGGCCAAGCAGGCGATCCTGCAGCCGTACCTGATCCCGCCGACGGGCTCGGGCGGCGGCACGACCGATCCGCCGCCCGCGGTGAGCTGCGGGGTCACCTACCACGTCGACAACACGTGGCAGGGCGGTTACGTCGCCTCCGTGACCCTCAAGAACACCGGCACCACGCCGCTGAAGACCTGGGCGCTCGGCTGGACCGTGCCGTCCGGGACGCAGATCACCGGCGGGTGGGGCGCCACGATCACCCAGTCCGGGCAGCAGGCGACGGCCAAGGCGCCGTCGTGGGCGCCCGACCTGGCCGGCGGCGCTTCGACGTCGATCGGATTCCAGGCGACCGGCGCCTCGACCGGCTCGCCCGGCGGCTTCGCGGTCGGCACGACCGCGTGCACCACCTGACCCGTCCACGAACACGAAGGAGCACACTCGATGAAGAGTGAATTCTGGAACCCGAGGAGGAAGGTGCGGCTCGCCGCGGCTTCCTCGGTGACGGCCGCCGCGGTCGTCGCGGGGCTGCTGGTGGCCGGCGGCAGCCCGGCGACCGCCGCTTCCGGCTGCAAGGTGACCTACACCGTCAACCAGTGGGACACCGGGTTCACCGCGAACGTCGCGGTGACCAACCTCGGCGACGCCGTCACGAGCTGGGACGTCCAGTGGGACTTCGCCGGCAACCAGCAGGTGCAGCAGGGCTGGAGCGCCACGTTCAGCCAGAGCGGCAAGCACGTGAGCGCGAAGAACCCGTCGTGGGGCGGCGCGCTCGGGTCGAACGCGTCGGCGAGCTTCGGCTTCAACGGCTCGTTCTCCGGCACGAACGACATCCCGGCGTCGTTCTCGCTCAACGGTGTCCACTGCGACGGCGGCACGACCACCACGACCACGCCCACGACGCCGACCACCCCGACGACACCCACCACCACCACCACCACCCCGACGACCACGACCACGCCGCAGCCGGGCACTCACGTGGACAACCCGTACGCCGGCGCGAAGGGGTACGTGAACCCGGACTGGTCGGCCTCGGTGACCGCGGCGGCCGCGGCCAAGGGCGGCACGCTCGGCGCGCAGATGGCCAAGGTGGCCAACACGTCCACGGCCGTGTGGCTCGACCGGATCGCGGCGATCGAGGGCACCTCGAGCGCCCGCGGCCTGCGCGGGCACCTCGACGCGGCGCTGGCCCAGCAGAGCGGCGGCACGCCGGTGACGATCCAGATCGTCGTCTACGACCTGCCGAACCGCGACTGCGCGGCGCTGGCGTCCAACGGCGAGCTGCAGGCGGGCTCGGGCGGCCTGGCCCGGTACAAGAGCGAGTACATCGACCCGATCGCCTCGATCCTGTCGGACTCGAAGTACGCGCCGCTGCGGGTCGTGGCGGTCGTCGAACCGGACTCGCTGCCCAACCTGATCACCAACACCGCGACGGCCAAGTGCGCCGAAGCGCAGTCGACCGGGGCGTACACCCAGGGCATCCAGTACGCGCTGAACAAGCTGCACGCGATCTCCAACGTCTACAACTACCTGGACATCGCGCACTCGGCGTGGCTGGGCTGGGACAGCAACTTCGGCCCGTTCGTCAACCTGGTCAAGCAGACGCTGCAGGGCACGACCGCCGGGGTGAACAGCATCGACGGGTTCATCAGCGACACGGCGAACTACACCCCGCTGACCGAGCCGAACCTGCCGGACTCGAACCTCAACGTCGGCGGCCAGCCCCTCCGGTCGGCCACGTTCTACCAGTGGAACCCGTACTTCGCCGAGGTCCCGTTCGCCACGGCGATGTACAACGCGTTCGTCTCCGCGGGCCTGCCGAGCGGCATCGGCATGCTGATCGACACCTCCCGCAACGGCTGGGGCGGCTCGGCGCGGCCCAGTGGCGCCTCGGGGTCCACAGTGGACAGCTACGTGAACTCCGGCCGGATCGACCGGCGGCTGCACCGCGGCAACTGGTGCAACCAGAGCGGGGCCGGGCTCGGCGTGCGGCCGACCGTGTCGCCCGCGGCGCACTTCGACGCCTACGTCTGGATCAAGCCGCCGGGTGAGTCCGACGGCGCGAGCCAGCAGATCCCGAACGACGAAGGCAAGGGCTTCGACGGGATGTGCGACCCGGCCTACCACGGCAGCGAGCAGGCCAACGGCGGCAACCTGACCGGCGCCCTGCCGAACTCGCCGCTGTCCGGCAAGTGGTTCCAGGCCCAGTTCGAGGAACTGGTCCAGAACGCCTACCCGCCGGTGCAGTAGCAAGGCTCCCGGGCCGGGCGGTGCCGCGCAGCCGCCGTCCGGCCCGGGTCTCCACCCCCGTCCCTTCGAGCAGAGGAGCTCCCATGAAGAACCGGCTACGGGCCACACTGGCGTCGTTCGGAGCCGCGACCGTGCTGCTGTCCGGCGGTGTCCTGGTCGCCGCGCCCCCGGCGGCCGCGGACACGCAACTGTGCGACAAGTACGGCTCGCTGCGCATCCAGGGCGGCAAGTACATCGTGCAGAACAACAACTGGGGCGACGACACGACCCAGTGCCTTTCGGTGTCCACCACCGGCTTCACCATCACGACGGCGTCGCACAACCGGCCGACCAACGGTGCCCCGGGCAGCTACCCGTCCGTCTACGCGGGCTGCCACTACGGCAACTGCAGCAGCAACAGCGGCCTGCCCCGCCAGGTCCGGTCGCTCGGGTCGCTGCGGTCCCAGGTGAACTACACGACCGTCCAAGCGGGACAGTGGGACGCCGCCTACGACGTCTGGTACGACCCGTCGCCGAACCCGTCGGGCCAGAACACCGGCGCCGAAGTGATGATCTGGGGCAACCACCGGGGTGCCCCGCAGCCGGTCGGCAGCGTGATCGGCACCGTGCAGCTCGCCGGCGCGACGTGGACCGTCTGGTTCGGCAACATCGGCTGGAACGTGATCTCCTACGTCCGGAACTCCGGCACGGACAGCCTCGACGTGAACCTGTCCGACTTCACCCGGGACGGCGTGAACCGCGGGAAGATCAGCGACTCCTGGTACCTGACGAGCGTCCAGTTCGGGTTCGAGCCGTGGCAGGGCCAGACCGGGCTGGGCGTGCGCTCGTTCAGCGTGTCGGGCTAGAGGTCCTTCCGGAAGGACAGCCGGTCCAGCCCCGGCCCGTCGTAGTCGGGCTGGACCGGCAGCCCGTCGAACTCCTTCGGTCCCGGCTCGGTCACGAAGCCCATCCGGGTGTGGAAGGCGTGTGAACCCTTGTTCACCGGCGACGTGATGGCGCGGACGGTGCTGCGCCCGTTCGCGCGGCTGTAGGCGAAGAAGCGTTCGTACAGGGCGGCGCCGAGGCCCTTGCCGCGTTCGGCGGGGTCGACGCCGACGAAGTGGACGTAGCTTTCCGCCGGCCGGGACGGCGAGAGGAACCCGATCAGGAACGCGACGATCCGGTCGTCGCCGGTCACCAGGAAGCTGCTGCCGGTGAAGTGCTGGAACATCAGCTTCGGGAGGAGCAGGGCCCGCTGGCGGGAGCCTTCGTCGCCGCCGAGCCCGCCCCACCAGGAGTCGAGGACGGCGAGGACGGGCAGGTGGTCGTCCGGGCCGGGGTGGCGCACGGAATGGCCGGCGAGCGGCGTGAGGTCGGGAGTCGTCACCGGGCCAGGGTGCCGGACGGGGGAGGGGAACGCGACCCGGTTTCTCCGCCGGTCCACTGTGTCCGAACCGTCGACAGGAGCTCACCGGGTGTCCGTCCCCGAAGAAAATCCGCCCCGGACCGCCGAAGGATCAGGGCACCACCTGGTGCACCCCGATCAGCACCTGCTGCCAGACGGCGGCCGGGTCGGCCCCGCCCTCGACCGCCTTGAGCGCGGGCGCGACCACCGTCTCCTGGATCTTGCCGTCGCCCGGGCCCTTGTACTGCGGTTTCCCGACCTTCTGGGCCTGCGCGACGAAGACCTGCCCGGCCAGCGCGCCGCCGAAGTAGCCGTTCATCTCGCTGAGCAGGTCGGGCGAGGTGAAGGCGTCGACCTGGCTGGGGAAGTTGCCGCTCACCCGGAACGCGTGCAGCTGCTGCTCCGGCGCGGTCAGCCAGGCGGCGAGCGCGGCGGCCTCCTTCTGGTGCTCGCTCGCGGCCGGCACGGTGAGGTAGGAGCCGCCCCAGTTGCCGCCGCCGTCCGGGAACGCGTCGGTGATCGCCCACTTGCCGGCGTTGCCGAGCCCGGCCTGCTGCTCGATGACGCCGAGCATCCACGAAGGACAGACCTTCGTCGCGAAGGCGCCGAGGCGCAGGCCGTCGTTGCCGTCCTCGGCGAAGGCGGTGAGCCCGGCCGACTGCCCCTGCTTCACGGCGGTGGTGACCTGGTCCCAGGCGCTCCGGAGCGCGGTGTTCGACTCGAGCGTCGAATGGTCTTCGCGGTCGAGGTAGCCGACCGGCAGCTGGTTGACCATGGCGTTGAAGCTCTGCGCCGCGGAGTCGAACCAGGCTTTGCCCTTCGAGCGCTTGACGTACTTCTCGCCGGCCTTGAAGTAGCTGTCCCAGCTCGCGAACATCGTCTTGACCGAACCCGGGTCGGTCGGCAGCCCGGCCGCCTCGAGGAGGTCCTTGCGGTAGCACATCGCCAGCGGTCCGATGTCCGTGCCGTAGCCGATGAGCTTGCCGTCCTTGCTGCGGCCGGCCTCGTACTTCCACTCGAGCCACCGGCCCGGTTTCACGTCGGCCGGGCCGATCTCGCCCAGATCGGCGAACTTCGCGGACTGCGCGAGGACGTCGGAGAGGTGACCCTCCTCGACGGCCTGGATGTCGGCGAGGCCCTGCCCGCTCTGCAGCTTGCCCAGCAGGTCCTGGTGGTAGGGGCCGCCCTGGTCGGTCCGCACCTGGCGGACGTCGATCCCGGGGTGGGTGAACTCGTACCCGGGGATCAGGTCGTCGTAGCCGAACTCGCCGAACGTCGCCAGGGTGAGCGTGATGTGCTCGGGCGTGCTCGGGCCACAGCCGCCGGTGAAGACGAGCAGGACGACAGCGACGGCGAAAGCCAGCCGTCTTCGGATCAGCCTCATGCGCTCCCCCTCCAGGGCTCACTCCCTCGTGATTGGGAGCGCTCCCGGTCGGAGTGTTGTTTCCGGGACCACCGGGTGTCAAGGTGCGCGACGGCGGGTGTCCGTGCGGACACGCTTGCGTGCTCGAAACTTTCGCGTGAGGAAGGACTGCGATGAAGCGTCCGACGATCACCGACATCGCACGGGAGGCCGGCGTGTCGAAGGGTGCGGTGTCCTACGCGCTCAACGGGCGTCCGGGCGTTTCGGAGGCGACCCGGCGCCGGATCACGCGGATCGCCAGGGAGCTGGGGTGGTCGCCGAGCAGCACGGCGCGCGCCCTCTCCGGCGGCCGCGCCGGGGCGATCGGGCTGGTCCTCGACGGACCGTCCGAAGTGGTCGTCCCGGCCCTGCTCGACGGGTTCTCGCCGGAGCTCGTGGTGCAGGTCGCCACCAGTCACGACGCGGCGCTGGCGGTCTACCGGCGCTGGCGCGCGGAGCGCAAGGTGGACGGCGTGCTGCTGATGGGCCCGGACTGCGCGGCGGAGCTGGTCCGGATCGGCCTCCCGGCGGTGGTCCTCGGCGGCCCGGGCGGGCTGCCGGGCGTGCCGTCGGTCCGGGTGGACGACACCGCGGCGGCGGCCGAGGTACTCGAGTACCTGGCGGCGCTGGGACACCGGCACGTGGTCCGGATAGTGGGGCCGGCGGCGTTCGCGGAAGAGGAGGAGAGGGAAGAAGCGTTCACGGCCGAAGCCCGGCGGCTGGGGTTGACGGGTGCGGGGGCCACCGGTGCGGCGGGCGCTCTCACGGACCGCCGGAGTGGAGGCGGCGGTCCGGTCGAGCTGCCGGCCGCCGGCGCCGACGATTCGCCGGCCGATGGCTTGCGGCCGGCCGGCCGGCGTGAACGGGGCGGGCTTTTCGGCGTGGATCCGGTCGCCGATTCCGGAATCCGGGCCGCGGGGCTCGCGAGTCGTGCCGGTATTTCCGCCGTGACCCCGGCTTTCCGGTGGGGAAAACCCAGCGCCCATCCCGTCATGGCCCGCATCGAACCCTCGGCGGACGCGGTCCGGCACGTCCTGACCGCGTGCCCCCCGCCCACCGCCCTCCTCTGCGACACCGATTCCCTCGCCGTCGCCGCGCTCGTCGCCGCCCGGGAGCTCGGGCTGGCCGTGCCCGGTGATCTCTCCGTCGTCTCCTGGGACGATTCCGCGCTCTGCCGCCTCGTCCGCCCGGCTCTCACCGCGATCCGGCGCCCCCTGGCGGAGCTCGGCGCGCTCGCCGCGTCGATGCTGCGGGACCTGATCGCCGGCGACGAGGTCGGCGACGGCTGGGCCTCCCGGCCGCGCCTGATCACCCGCGGCAGCACCGGCCCCGCCCGCTGACCGGGGCCGGTGCTGCCGGCCCCTCAGGTGCCTTGGCAGGTGAGCGACGGCTGGGCCGGGTTGCTCCCCGACGCGTTCACCACCAGCCCGAACGTGGTCGTCCCGTCGGGGGCGACGGCACCGTTCCAGTCGGCGTTGCGGACCGTCACCGTCGAGCCGGACTGGCTCAGCGTGCCGTTCCAGACGCTGCCGATCGTCTGGCCCGCCGGCAACGTCCAGCCCGCCTGCCAGCCGCGGTAGGCCGCGGTGCCGTGGTTCATCACCGTCACCGTCGCCTGGTAGCCGCCGTTCCACGTGTTCGTGACCTCGTACATCGCCATGCACGAGCCGTCCGGGGGCGGCGTGGTCGTCGGCGTCGTCGGCGTGGTCGTCGGGCTGCCCGGCTCGTGGACGCCCGTCACCTCGCCGTGCCCGCCGTCGAACGTGACGTCGGAGCAGCCGTAGAACGTCTCGGCGCTGTCGGAGCGCTTCCACACCGAGTAGATGATGTGGCGCCCGGACTTGTTCGCCGGCAGCGCGCCGCTCCACTTGTACTGCCCGTCCACCGTGCCGACCTGGCCGGTCACCGGCGGGTGGTCCACCGTCAGGAACGGCTGGTCCTCCAGCGAGTCCCACGTCAGCGGCTTCGACGGGTCCCAGCCGTCCTTCGTCACGTACGTGTAGAACCAGCCCGGGTGCGCGGCCCACGCGTTGTACGAGAAGTCGAACGTGGAGCCGGCGGTGAGGTGGGTCAGCGGCCAGTCGCCGACCTGGTCGAACCCGGCGTAGCCCGGGTTGCCGCCGGAGCACAGCTTCCCGTCCGGGATGAAGCCGCGCGTGCGGCCGGCGCCGTCGGACCGCAGCACGGCGAACCAGTTGTACAGCGAGTTGGCGCCGCTGGTGGTCACCGCGGCCGCGCAGGCCGGGTTCTGCGGGATGATCTGGCCGGTCGAGCTGAGCCCGTCCTGCCAGCACAGGAACGTCCGGCTGCCCGGTTTCATCATGGCGCCGTGTGCTTCGGCCGTGCCGGTGTTCAGCAGGATCGCCGTCAGGCTCGCCAGCAGCACGGTGACGGCGGCGAGGATCGTACTTCGTCTCCTGGTCACGTCTGTCCCTTCGTCGGGTAGCGTGCGTCGAAGACTGGGAGCGCTCTCACGATCAGGATACGCGGTGGTGGTCGCTTCCGGAATCCCGCGGTGACGACCGGCGGTGCCGTGGCCTACCTTGGCGGGGGGAGCCGATCACCGGGCCGGCCGTGGAGAAGGGCAGAGAGTGGACAGTCCGTCATCGGTTCCGGCCTGGGTGCGCGCCGAACCCGCCCGCCTCCTCGGCTTCGCCGCCCACGCCGCCCACCCCGCCGGCGGATTCGCCTGGCTCGACGACACCGGGCGTCCGGTCCTCGACCGGCCCGTCGAAACGTGGATCACCTGCCGGATGACGCACGTCTTCGCGCTGGCGTCGTTGCAGGGCTCCGACACCGGTGAGCAGGTCGCCCACGGCGTCTCGGCACTGACTGGCCTGCTTCGCGACCCGGAGCACGGTGGCTGGTATGCCACGACAACGTTGTCAGAGAAGCGCGCCTACGAGCACGCCTTCGTCGTCCTGGCCGCCGCGAGCGCGGTCGCCGCCGGCGCCGAGGGCGCGGAACCGCTGCTGGCCGAGGCCCTCGAGGTCGTCGAACGCCGGTTCTGGGAACCCGGCCCGGGCCGGGTCGCCGACGTCTGGGACCGCGGCTGGACGGAGCTCGAGGCCTACCGCGGGGCCAACGCCAACATGCACACGGTCGAGGCGTTCCTGGCCGCGGCCGACGTCACCGGCGACCGGGTCTGGGCCGGGCGCGCGCTGTCCATTGTGGACCACCTGGTGCACGGCGAAGCCCGGGCGCACGGCTGGCTGCTGCCGGAGCACTACGACGCGGGCTGGCACGTCGAGCTCGAGCACAACCGCGACGAGCCCGCCCACCCCTTCCGGCCGTTCGGCGCCACCATCGGTCACCTCTTCGAATGGGCGCGGCTGGCCGTGCACCTCAAGCGCGCCCTCGGCGCGGGTGCGCCGGCCTGGCTGGTCCCGGACGCGGAAGCGCTGTTCGCGACCGCGGTCCACCGCGGCTGGGCCGTCGACGGCCGCCCGGGATTCGTCTACACCACCGACTTCGCCGGGACGCCGGTCGTGCGCACGCGCCTGCACTGGGTCGTGGCCGAAGCGATCGCCGCGGCCTGGACGCTGCACCAGGAGACCGGCGAAACGGCCTACCTCGACCGGTTCCGGGAGTGGTGCGAGCACGCCGACACGTGCTTCGCCGACCGCGAACTCGGTTCGTGGCACCACGAGCTGGACCCGGAGAACCGCCCCGCGGCGGCGGTCTGGGCGGGCAAGCCGGACGTCTACCACGCCTACCAGGCGACGCTCCTGCCCGCGTTGCCGCCCGCCGCGTCGTTCGCCGGCGCGCTGATCGCCCGCGGCTAGACTGCGCCGGACCCCGCTGACAAGGAGAACGATGTCGCCTTACGCCGCCGCCGAAGACCGGTACGCGGGCATGCCGTACCGGCGGGCCGGGCACAGCGGGCTGAAGCTGCCCGCCGTGTCGCTGGGCCTGTGGCACAACTTCGGGGACGACAAGCCCCTCGACGTCCAGCGCGCGGTGCTGCGCCGGGCGTTCGACCTCGGCGTGACGCACTTCGACCTGGCCAACAACTACGGCCCGCCGCCCGGGGCGGCGGAGGCGAACTTCGGCCGGCACTACGCCGCCGACTTCCGCCCGTACCGCGACGAGATCCTGGTGTCGTCCAAGGCCGGCTACCTGATGTGGGACGGCCCGTACGGCGAGTGGGGCTCGCGCAAAAACCTCCTGGCCAGCCTGGACCAGAGCCTCGCGCGGACCGGCCTGGACCACTTCGACGTCTTCTACTCCCACCGCCCGGACCCGGAGACGCCGATCGAGGAGACCATGGGCGCCCTCGACACCGCGGTCCGGTCCGGGAAAGCGCTGTACGCGGGCATTTCCAACTACTCGCCGGAGCAGACCGAAGCCGCGATCGCCGCGCTGAAGGAGCTGGGCACGCCGCTGCTGATCCACCAGCCGTCGTACTCGATCCTGAACCGCTGGGTGGAAGACGGCCTCCAGGACGTCCTCGACGAGCACGGCGTCGGCTCGATCGCGTACTCGCCACTGAGCCAGGGCCTGTTGACCGACCGCTACCTCGACGGCGTCCCCGCCGATTCGCGGGCGGCCGGCGCCAGCCCGTTCCTCACCCGCGAGCGGCTCACCGAGCAGACCCTGGCGACGATCCGCGCGCTGAACGACGTCGCGAAGAGGCGCGGGCAGACGCTGGCCCAGCTGGCCATCGCCTGGGTGCTGCGCCGCGGCCGCGTCACGTCCGCGCTGATCGGGGCCAGCAGCGTCGCCCAGCTCGAGAACACCGTGGCGGCGACCGCGAACCTGGACTTCACCGACGACGAGCTGGCCGAGATCGACCGGATCGTCGCGGCCTAGCAGCCGATGCGCGCGGAGCCCCAGGCCACGTCGTCGAACCAGAGCGTGTCGGGGTCGGTGCCGTAGCTCTCCCAGCCGAGCCGCAGGTCGGTCACCGCCGGGTGCCAGGCCCGGCCGAGCCACTGCTGGTCGACGTCGGGGGTGGGCACGCCGTCGACCACGAGCCCGGGCACCTCCGAGCCGCCGAGCCACGTCCGCAGCTGCCCGGCCGCGCCGTCGATCGCGAACTCGAAGCAGGACCACGTGCCGGTCGGCAGCGGGACGCTCTGGGCGACGCCGGCCGGGCTCTGCGCGGGCAGCGTCGCGTCGTCGGACTCGCGGTTCCACTGCAGGGCCTGGTTCTGCCCACCGGCCCGCAGGTCACGGCCGCCGTCCGCGGTGTCGCGCAGGGCCATGAACGTGACGTGCGCAGCGGGCAGCGGGGTCGTGTGGCGGACCCAGAACCGGCCGTACAGCACGCCGGAGCCGGGCACGCTCGCGCCGAAGAAGGCGTGGTTGCAGTAGCCGCCCGGGCTGGCGACCTTCACCGAGCGGCTGCCGGAGTGCGCGACCGCGGTGTCGACGGTGACCGTGCCGGCGCCCTGGCAGTTCGCCGCGCCGACGGTCCACCGGCCGGCCGGGGCGGTGCCGGTCTGCTGCTCGAAGTCGTCGCAGACCGCCGCGTCCGCGCATCCGGCGGGCGGTGTCGTGGTCGTCGGTGTCGTGGTGGTCGTCGGGGTGGTCGGCGTCGTGGTCACCGGGGGAGTGGTGTCCCCGCAGGAGACGCCGTTGAGCGCGAAGTCCGTCGGCTCCGCGTTGGTCCCGCTGTAGGTGCCCTGCACGCCGAACGAGACGGTGCCGCCGGCGGGCAGTGCGGCGTTGTAGGGCAGGCTCTCCGCGGTGACCGCCGTGCCGGACTGGCGGACGGTGGCGTTCCAGCCCGAGGTCACGGACTGGTTCCCGGCGTAGTGCCAGGTGAGCGCCCAGGACGTGAGCGCGGAGGCGCCGTTCGTCACGGTGATCTCGGCGGTGAACCCGGTCTGCCACTGGTTGACGCGGTAGCCGACCTGGCAGGCCGGCGCGGCCGTGGCCGGCCCGGCCGCGACGACCGCGGTCGTGCCGGCGGCGGCGAGGCAGACCGCGGCGAGGGCGGCGGCGAACCTGTGCATCGGGGCCTCCCAGGGACGCGGACAGGGGCGCCGCGGCTCACGCCACGGCGCCCCTGGGTGGTGGCCGCGTTCTGACGAGGCGACCTGGCATGGGAGCGCTTCCAGCCGCCGGAAAGGTAACCCCCGTGTGTCGTCGTTGTAAAGCGCGACCCGGACGCGAGCCGATCCGGTGGTCCGTTTTCGGATGTGCCCGAGGGGCTCCGCGTGAACTGAACGCTCCTGAACGGACGAAGCCGTTGGGCGGTAAAGCATCCTGTGGTGGCCGTACGCCACCGGCCGGAGGGCCCGGATGCCGCCGTTGGAGTGGATTCCGCGAATCCTTGCCGAAGATCACGACGGGGTCCACCGCGCCGGGCTTCCCCGGCGCTTCATCCCGCTGGGAGCGCTCTCACGGCCTCCGTCCGCCCGTCGCCCTGCCCAAAAGCCGTGAAGGCCTCCTTACCGGCTCTCATGGCCGGTAAGGAGGCCTTCACGGCTTTCAACTGGTCGCGCAGACGCTGCCGTTGAGCGCGATCGAGGTGGGTTTTCCGTTGGTGGTGCCGGAGGTACCGGTGAAGCCGAACTCGGCGCTGCCGCCCGCCGGGATCGCCTTGTTCCACCCGGCGTCGACCGCCGACACCGCCGCCCCCGTCTGCGTCACCTGCGCGTTCCACGCCTGCGTCACGCGCTGGCCGTCGGCGAAGGACCAGGTGACCGTCCACCCGCTCACCGGCGCGGTCCCCGTGTTCCCGACCTTCACCGCGGCCTGGAAGCCGCCCTGCCACTGGTTCGTCACGCCGTAGGCCGCCGTGCACGACGAAGACGGCACGGGAGTCGTGGTGGTCGTCGGGGAAGCGGACGTGGTGGTGGTCGTCGTCGTGGGCGGCGGCTGGTCACCGCCGGACTCGCCCACGATCACCCCTCGCCCGTTCGTGCCCACGTACACCCGCCCGTACACCCGCGGATCCCCGGTCAGCGCCGCCCCGATGTTGCCGTACTGGTGCCGGTCGTCGTTGATCCGCGTCCACGACCCACCCGCGTCGTCCGACCGGAAGATCCCGCGCACCCCGCCGATCTTCGCGATGGCGTATAACGCCGCATACGTCCGGCCGGGAGCGGCCTTGCCGAACCCGATGTTGTCGGCTTCGGTGACACCGTTCAGTTTCGTGAAGGACGCTCCGGAGTCGGTCGAGTGCCAAAGGCCGTACGTCGTGCCGGAGCCGCCGGCCAGCCAGACGTCGCCGGTCACGCCCGCCATCGCCTTGAAGTGCACCGAAGAGGCGGGCAGCCCGGTGGCGGCGGTCGCGGTGAACGTCGCGCCGCCGTCGGTGCTGACGTAGAACCGGCCGGCGGCGAACCCGTAGAACCGCTTCGGGTCCACGCGGTCGGCCTCGACCACTGCGCCCGCCGGGATGCCGGCCGACGCCGTCCACGACGAACCGAAGCCCGCGGAATAGCTGACGCCGGTGCCGTCCGGGCTCCACACGAAACGGCTGCCGTCGGCGGCCGCCGCCACCGTCCCGCCGCTCGCGCCGCCGCCCGGTTCGGCGCCCTGGAACCAGTTCTTGCCGCCGTCGGTGGAGAAGGCGACGCGGTTGTCGTTCGGCCGGGCGGCCCGGTCGAGCGTGCCGGTGCGGACGATCGTCGCCGGGTTCAGCTCGGCGTAGTCGAGGCTGGTCGTGGTCGTGAAGACCGGGGAGGTGAACATCGTCGACGGGACGGCGTCGAGGCTGTCGTGCCGGAACCCGCCGATGTCGCCGAGCCCGGAGAGCAGCGGCGCACCCGACGGCGGGCTGATCAGGTCCAGCACCGCGGTCTCCTCGAGGCCGCCGACGACCGGCTTGAGCGTGATCTTCCCGCCGCTGTCCCACTTCGTCAGGTCGGAAGTGCCGTAGATGGTCGCGCCGGTGCCGTAGAGCAGGTGGTCGGAGTCGAACGGGTCGATCTCCACCGACTCGGTCATCCAGCCGAGCTTGGGCGAAGGCACCGGGGGAGCGGCCTGGACGCCGAAGGTCAGCCACGGCACCGACGAGATGTCCTGGGTGTACCGCAGCGAGCGGTCCGGGTAGCTCGTGAAGTCCCAGATCCGGCTCCAGGTGGCGCCGCCGTCGGTGCTGCGGAAGAAGATGACGTCCGGCCACCACGACACCTGCGTCGCGACCATCAGCGTGCCCGGGTGCTGCCGGTCGATCGTCAGGCCGCTGTAGCCGAAGTAGTCGTCGGCGCTGTCGGAGGCGATCGGGCTGATCCGCGTCCACGCACCGGTCTTCGTCGCGTACTTCCAGACGTCGCCCTTCGCGCCGTCGTAGGGGCCGCCGGTGTCGCTGGTGGCGAGGTAGAGGTAGCCGCCGACCGGGTCGAGGACGCCCTTGTGCGCCAGGAACCCGGTGGGCTGGCCGGCCAGCCGTGCCCACGTCGTGCCGCCGTCGGTGCTGCGGTAGACGGTGTTCGCCTTGTCCGCGACGCCGACGTAGATCGTCTGCGTGGTGCTGCCGCGGGTGCCGGTCGACGGGTCGAACGTCACCCAGGTGACGCCTTCGTTGTCGCTGGAGTAGCCCGTCGGGTCGCTCGGATCGGGCGCGTAGTTGCCGGGGTTGGGGAAGGCGGTCACCTTCGCCCACGTGACGCCGGAGTCGGTGCTGCGCCAGAGCCCGTTGCCGCTCGGGGCGCCGAGGTAGAGGACGCTGTCGCGGTTCGGGTCGATCGCGAGCCGCTCGCCCATGCCGCGCCCGGGCATGTTGCCGCCGAGCTTGAACGGCAGCGCCGCCGCTTGCCAGGTGGCGCCGCGGTCGGCCGAGCGCAGGACCGCGCCGTTGTTCGGGTCCCAGCTGTTGGTGTACATCCCGGCCGCGACGTAGACCCGGTTCGGGTCCACCGGGTCCGTGGCCAGGCTGACGACGCCGTTGTGGCCCCAGTCGGCCCAGCCGACCGAGTCCAGCAGCGGGATCCAGCGCCCGGTGGCGGCGTTCCAGCGGTACGCGCCGCCGATGTCGGTGCGGGCGTAGGCGAGGCCGGGTTCGGCCTGGTTGAAGACGATGCCGGGGACGAACCCGCCACCGCCGATCTCCGCGTTGCGCCACGTGGTGGCCGCGACGGCGGCGGGGGACGCCGGCGCGCCGGCGACGATGACCGCGACGGCGGCCGGCACGACGAAGGCGAGCGTGCCCGCCAGCAGTCGTCTGAGGGAACGGGGTGATGAGCTGCGCACGTCTGCCTCCAGGATTCTGGGAGCGCTTCCAGGGGAAGGTAGACCGGCGCTCGGAGCGTTGTAAAGGCCCTCGGTCGGGGTCTGGACCAGGGAAAACGGCTTCGACGATTTCGCTTGCCCGACTGTGTCCACAGTGGATCGAATGAACCGGCGGCCGGTTCCCGGCGTGTCCATTGTGTACCGATGAGCGACCGGAAAGGAGGGTGTGGTGGATGGAGCAACGTTGTGCGCCGTCGGGTGTCACATATGTGAACGGCGATCACGTTTCTGAATCGTTATCAACGACTGTCTTGCCCGGCTTTTTCCGGCGTGTGAGTGTGGTGCCCGCTGGCTGGACTGGACCTACGAAAGAGGCGACCCGGCAATGACGCAGACAGCCCCGGCGCGGCATATCGGCCGAACCACCTTGTACTTCTTCGGCGCGCTCGGCGGCATTTTGTTCGGCTACGACCTCGGGGTGATCTCCGGGGTGCTCCCGTTCATCGGGAAAGCCTGGTCGCTGACCGCCTGGGACAAGGGCGTGATCACCGCCAGCCTGTCGGTCGGCGCCATCGTGGGCGCGCTGCTTTCCAGTCGCATCAACGAAGCGCTCGGCAGGCGGCGCACCATCATGGTCGCCGCGGCGATCGTCATCGTGGGGACGCTGGCGGCGAGCTTCTCGCCGACGTTCGCGCTGCTCGTGATTTCGCGGCTGGTGATCGGCCTCGGCATCGGCGTTTCGTCGTCGACCGTGCCGACGTATTTGTCCGAATTGGCTCCCGCCCGGTTGCGGGGCGCGATGGGCGCGCTGAACCAGATCTTCATCGTGCTCGGCATCCTGATCGCGTTCCTGGTCAGCTACTGGCTCGGCCCGATCTCCGCGTGGCGCTGGATGTTCGCCGGCGCGATCGTGCCCGCCGTGATCCTGCTCGCCGGGCTGGCGTTCCTGCCGGAGACGCCGCGCTGGCTGCTCAAGAACGGCCGGGAAGCGGAAGCCCGGCGGGTCCTGGAGAGCGCGCACGGCAACACCGTGAACCTCGACGAGGAGATCGCGACCATCCGCGAGGTCATCCAGATGGACACCGAGGGCAAGCCGCGTTTCCGCGACCTGTTCTCCGGCTTCGTGCGGCCGATGATGATCGTCGCCATCCTGCTCGCGGTCGGCCAGCAGTTCAGCGGGGTCAACGCGATCAACGCCTACTTCCCGACGATGCTGATCGGCCTCGGCTTCGCCACGCAGGCCGCGCTGCTGTCCGGCGTGCTGCTGGGTGTCACGAAGTTCCTGTTCACCGCGTGGGTCGTGTTCGTCGTCGACCGCTGGGGCCGCAAGCCCCTGCTGCTCATCGGCAACGTGATCATGGTGATCACGCTGGTGGCCGCCGGGCTCGTCGTGCTGAACGTCCACGACACCGGCACGCGCGGCATCCTGATGCTGGTGATGATGGTGCTGTACCTGGTCGGCTACGAACTCGGCTGGGGCGCGGTCGTCTGGGTGATGATGGCCGAGGTGTTCCCGCTGAAGTACCGCGCGGCCGGCATGGGCGTCAGCAGTGTCATCCTCTGGGCGGCGACGGGCATCGTGAGCGCGGTGTTCCCGCTCATCTCCGCCGTGGGTTCGCTCGGCATCGGCGGTTCGATGTTCCTGTTCGCCGGCATCAACGTGGTGCTCTTCGTGCTGACGAAGTGGCTCGTGCCGGAGACCAAGGGGCGCTCGCTGGAACAGATCGAGCTCGACCTCCGGGCGCGGCAGGGGGTCGCGGCCAAGAGCTGACCCCGGGGGGGTCTCGGCGGCGGGGCCCGGATGCGTCCGGGCCCCGCCGCACTTTCGCGTAAATCGCTTGCCCCGCCGCGTCCGGCGCTGCACTGTGACCGGACCACGAGCCAGGGGAGCAGCACCGCCGATGGAGATCCGTCCCACGACCGAGCAGGACCGCGAGGTCTTCGTCGACACGCTCTTCGCCGCGTTCGGACGCTTCCCGGAGCCTCCGGGCGAAGCGGAACGGGTCTGGTCGGCCCTGGAAATGGACCGCGCCCTGTTCGCCGTGACGGCGGAGGGCCGCCCCGTCGGCACCGCCGCGGCGTACTCGTTCGAGCTGACCCTCCCCGGCGAAACCGTCGTCCCGGTCCCCGGCGTGACGGCCGTCGGTGTCCTGCCCTCGCACCGGCGCCAGGGCGCGCTCACCGCGATGGTGCGGCAGCACTTCGCCGACGCCCGGGCGCGCGGGGAGTTCCTCTCCGTGCTGCTGGCCAGCGAGGCGGTGATCTACCGCAGGTTCGGCTACGGCCCGGCGACCACCACGCACCGGCTGACGGTGCCGCGCCATCAAGCTGCTTTCGCCGCCCCGAGGGCGACGGCCGGTCCGGTGCCCGGTTCGATCGAGGTGCTGCGGCGCGCCGACTGCGCCGACATCCTGGAAGACGTCTACGACCGCTACCGCCGGACCCGCCCGGGTGCGCTGTCCCGGCCGCACCACTGATGGGCCCGCGGCGCGGGCCGGCCGCCGGTCGCCCCGGCGCGGCGCTACGTCGCCGTCCACCGCGACGCCGCCGGCGTCCCGGACGGGTACGCGACCTACGTGCTCGAAGGGGCGGGCGCGATGACGGTCGACGAGACGATCGCGGCCGACGACGCGGTCGCCACCGCCCTGGCCCGGTTCCTGCTCGACCACGACCTGGCCACCGAGGTCGTGTTCCGGCAGTGCCCGCCGGGGCACCCCCTGCGCTGGCAGCTCGAAGACGTCCGCGCGGCGCAGGTGAGCGACGAAACGGACTGGCTCTGGGTGCGGATCCTGGACATCCCGCGAGCGCTGACCGCACGCGGCTGGACGACCGACGGCGAGCTGGTCCTCGAGGTCGCCGACCCGTTCGCCGGCGAGCGAGGCCGCTACCTGCTGACGATCCGCGACGGCAAGGCCGAGTGCGGCCCGACGGACCGCGACCCCGACCTGTCCCTGGACGTGAGCGACCTGGGGTCGCTGTACCTGGGGGGAACCACCCCGAGCACGCTGGTCCGGGCGGGGCACGTCCGGGCGCACCACCCGGGCGCGGCATCGCTTGCCGACGTGCTGTTCCGCGCGGAGCGGGAGCCGCACTGCCTGCACTGGTTCTGACCCGTTCGCGAGGCGGGGGTGACCACCGGTCCGAGCCTCGGCCTGCTCCGGCGACCGGTCCGGCAGGGTGACCGCACGCCTGCGGGCGAGTGGAGGTGCGTCGCGTTGCGCGCGGCACCGGCCCCGAGCACGCTGGTCCGGGCGCACCACCCGGGCGCGGCATCGCTTGCCGACGCGCTGTTCCGCGCCGAGCGGGAGCCGCACTGCCTGCACTGGTTCCGACCCGTTCGGAAGGCGGGGGTGACCACCGGTCCGAGCCTCGGCCTGCTCTGGCAACCGGTCCGGCAGGGTGACCGCACGCTTGCGGGTGAGTGGAGGTTCGGCGGCACCGCCCCGAGCACGCTGGTGCGGGCGGGGCACGTCCGGGCGCACCACCCGGGCGCGGCATCGCTTGCCGACGCGCTGTTCCGCGCCGAGCGGGAGCCGCACTGCCTGCACTGGTTCTGAAGGTCGCTCCGGGGCAGCGTCAGCGGGCGGTGGCGGCGACCAGCCCGAGCTTCCCGGCCAGCCGGCCGATCCAGGCCTCGACCTCCTCCGGGGACCGGTCCGGCAACCCGAAGATCGTCTCGGTCACGCCGAGGGAATCCAGGTGGGCCAACCGGTCCCGGTCGGGCCGTTCGCCGAGTGCGCAGATCCGCGGCGCGCCTGAACGGCCCTCGGCGAGCCAGGTCTCCTTCAGCAGCGCCACGTGCCCGTCGAGGTCGGAGTCCGCCGGGGTCGTGATCCAGCCGTCCGCGTGGCGGGCGATCCAGCGGAACGTCTTCTCCGTCGGGCCCGCGCCGAGCAGGACCGGGATGTGGGCCTGGGCCGGCTTCGGCCACGCCCAGCTCGGGCCGAACGAGACGAACTCGCCGTCGTAGGAAGCTTCTTCGGACGTCCACAGTGCATTCATCGCTTCGAGGTACTCGCGCAGCGCCGTGCGGCGGCGGTTGCCCGGGACGCCGTGGTCGGTCAGCTCGTCGACGTTCCAGCCGAAACCCGCGCCGAGCGTCACGCGGCCGCCGGAGAGGTGGTCCAGGCTCGCGATCGTCTTGGCGAGCGTGAT
Source organism: Amycolatopsis sp. NPDC051106 (assembly GCF_040682775.1). Taxonomy (NCBI): domain Bacteria; kingdom Bacillati; phylum Actinomycetota; class Actinomycetes; order Pseudonocardiales; family Pseudonocardiaceae; genus Amycolatopsis; species Amycolatopsis sp. NPDC051106. The sequence goes on from NZ_JBFBBQ010000047.1 coordinate 52,383, forward strand.
CGGGTCGCTCTCCACCGGGAGCGCCACCGCCGTGGACAGCCGGATCCGCGACGTCACCGCGGCCGCCGTCGCCAGCGCCACCCACGGGTCGAGGGTGCGGCTGTAGCGGTCGTCGGGCAGGGACGCGTCGCCCGTGCGCGGGTGCGGCGACTCGCGCTTGACCGGGATGTGGGTGTGCTCCGGCACGTAGAAGGTGGCGAACCCCGCGGCTTCCGCGGCACGCGCCGCGGAAGCCGGGGTGATGCCTCGGTCGCTGGTGAACAGCACGATTCCGTAGTCCACGCGGGGAGCGTATTAGAACGTGTTTCAGTTTTCAAGACCGATGCCTGGTTACTCCGTGTATTCAGTCCACTGTGGACGTCCACTGTCCCAACAGGTGGGAGAACCGGGTGGGGCGGGATGGTGTGAGCCGTCCGGTTTCCAGTACCCTTGACCACAGGTCGAGAGGCGCTGCAACGGACCACGGGGTCCGCCACGCTCGGCCGGATCCACCGAACCAAGGGCGCCTCCCGGATGAGGGAGGCTGCCGATGAACCCCAGCGAGTCCGACACCACCAGGCGCTTGCGCGAGCTGCTCGGGCAGCGGGTGGCGGTGCTCGACGGCGCGTGGGGCACCATGCTGCAGGGCGCCGGGCTGACCCCGGCCGACTACCGCGGCGACCGCTTCGGCGAGCACACCCACGACGTCACCGGCGACCCCGACCTGCTGAACCTCACCCGCCCGGACGTCATCCTCGACGTGCACCGCCAGTACCTCGCGGCCGGCGCGGACATCACCACGACGAACACCTTCACCGCCACCAGCATCGGCCAGGCCGACTACGGGCTGCAATCCCACGTCCACGAGATGAACGTCCGCGGCGCGCAGCTGGCCCGCCAGGCCGCGGACGAGCTGGGCGGCAAGTTCGTCGCCGGGTCGATCGGCCCGCTGAACGTCACGCTCAGCCTCTCGCCCAAGGTGGACGACCCGGCGTACCGCGCGGTGACGTTCGAGCAGGTCAAGGCCGCGTACGCGGAGCAGATCGCCGGACTCGCCGAAGGCGGCGTCGACCTGCTGATGATCGAGACGATCTTCGACACGCTCAACTGCAAGGCGGCCATCGCCGCGGCCCGCGAAGTCGCGCCGCACCTGCCGCTGTGGATCTCGGTCACCATCGTCGACCTGAGCGGCCGGACGCTCTCGGGCCAGACCGTCGAGGCGTTCTGGAGCTCGATCGAGCACGCCGAGCCGCTGGTCGTCGGGGTCAACTGCTCGCTCGGGGCCGAGGAGATGCGCCCGCACGTCGAGGAGCTCTCGCGGATCGCCGGCACCTACGTCGCCTGCCACCCGAACGCCGGCCTGCCCAACGCTTTCGGCGGCTACGACCAGACGCCGGAGGAGACCGCCGGGCTGATCGGCGGGTTCGCCCGTGAAGGCCTGGTCAACCTGGTCGGCGGCTGCTGCGGCACGACCCCGGCGCACATCGCGAAGATCGCCGCCGCCGCGAAGGGCGTCACGCCCCGCGAGGTGCCCGCGCCGCCGGTCCGCACCCGGTTCAGCGGGCTCGAGCCGTTCGGCATCGGCGCCGACACCGGGTTCGTGATGATCGGCGAGCGCACCAACGTCACCGGGTCCAAGCGGTTCCGGCGGCTCATCGAGTCCGGCGACCACCAGGGCGCCGTCGACGTCGCGCTGGAGCAGGTCCGCGGCGGGGCCAACCTGCTCGACGTCAACATGGACGCCGACCTGCTCGAGTCCGAGCAGGCGATGACGACGTTCCTCAACCTCATCGCCACCGAGCCCGAGGTGGCCCGCATCCCGGTGATGGTCGACAGCTCCAAGTGGAGCGTGCTCGAAGCCGGCCTGCGCTGCCTGCAGGGCAAGGGCGTGGTCAACTCGATCAGCCTCAAGGAGGGCGAGGAGCCGTTCCTCGCCCAGGCCCGCACCATCCGCGACTACGGTGCCGGCGTCGTCGTGATGGCCTTCGACGAGCAGGGCCAGGCCGACACCGCCGACCGCAAGGTGGCGATCTGCGGCCGCGCGTACGACCTGCTGACGCAGAAGGCCGGGTTCGCGGGCGAGGACATCATCTTCGACCCGAACGTCCTGGCCGTCGCCACCGGCATCTCCGAGCACAACGGGTACGCGAAGGCGTTCATCGAAGCGCTGCCCCGGATCAAGGAGCGCTGTCCCGGCGCCCGGACCAGCGGCGGCATCTCGAACCTCTCGTTCTCCTTCCGCGGCAACGACGTCGTGCGCGAGGCCATGCACTCGGCGTTCCTGTTCTACGCCGTGCAGGCCGGGCTGGACATGGGCATCGTCAACGCCGGCCAGCTGGCCGTCTACGAGGACATCCCCAAGGACCTGCTCGAACTGGTCGAGGACGTGCTCTTCGACCGCCGCGAGGACGCCACCGACCGGCTGGTGAGCTTCGCCGAGAACGTCAAGGGCAGCGGCACCAAGCGCGTCGTGGACCTCTCGTGGCGCGAAGGCACGGTCGAGGAGCGGCTGTCGCACGCGCTCGTGCACGGCATCGTCGACTACATCGAAGCCGACACCGAAGAGGCGCGCCTGCTCAAGGCCCGGCCCCTCGAGGTGATCGAAGGCCCGCTGATGGACGGCATGAAGATCGTCGGCGACCTGTTCGGCGCCGGCAAGATGTTCCTGCCGCAGGTGGTCAAGAGCGCCCGCGTGATGAAGCGGTCCGTGGCCTACCTCGAGCCGTTCATGGAGGCCGAGAAGGAGGAGGCCCGGCTGGCGGGCCGGGCCGCGGTGTCGAACGGCCAGGGCAAGGTCGTGCTCGCCACGGTCAAGGGCGACGTCCACGACATCGGCAAGAACATCGTCGGCGTGGTGCTGGGCTGCAACAACTACGAGGTGATCGACCTCGGCGTGATGGTGCCGGCGGCGAAGATCCTCGACACCGCGGTCACCGAGGGCGCCGACGCGGTCGGGCTGTCCGGGCTGATCACGCCGTCGCTCGACGAGATGGTCAACGTCGCCACCGAGATGCAGCGCCGGGGCCTGAAGATGCCGCTGCTGATCGGCGGCGCCACGACGTCCCGCCAGCACACCGCGGTGAAGATCGCGCCCGCCTACGACAACGCGACGGTGCACGTCCTCGACGCGTCGCGGGTGGTCGGCGTGGTGTCCGACCTGCTGGACCCGGACCGGTCGATCGCGCTGTCGGAGAAGAACCGCGCCGACCAGGAGGTGCTGCGCGAGCAGCACGCGAACAAGCAGCGCCGGCCGATGCTCACCCTCGAGCAGGCGCGGGCGAACCCGGAGAAGGTGCCGTTCGACGAGCTGCCGACCCCGGAGTTCACCGGCCGCCGCGTCGTCGAGCCGAGCATCACCGAGCTGCGCGAGATGGTGGACTGGCAGTTCCTGTTCCTCGCCTGGGAGCTCAAGGGCAAGTACCCGGCCATCCTGGAGCAGCCGGTCGCCCGTGAGCTGTTCGACGACGCGAACACGCTGCTCGACGAGATCATCGCGAACGGCAGCTTCACCGCGAAGGGCGCGTACGCGTACTGGCCGGCGCACTCCGAAGGCGACGACATCCTGCTCGACGGCGAGTTCTCGCACGTCGGGTTCCCGATGCTGCGCCAGCAGACGTCGAAGCCGGCGGGCCGGGCGAACCGCTGCCTGGCCGACTACATCGCGCCGGCGGGCGACCACCTCGGCGGCTTCGCCGTCGCCATCCACGGCGCCGACGAGCTCGCCGCGAAGTACGAAGCCGAGCAGGACGACTACCGCGCGATCATGGTCAAGGCGCTGGCCGACCGGCTCGCGGAGGCGTTCGCCGAGTACATCCACCTCAAGGCGCGCCGCGGGTGGTTCGAGCCGGACGCCGACCCGAAGCTGGAAGACTTGCACGCGGAGCGGTTCCGCGGCATCCGCCCGGCGCTCGGCTACCCGGCCAGCCCCGACCACAGCCAGAAGCGGGAGCTGTTCGAGCTGCTCGAGTCCGGCGAGCTGGGCATGGCGCTGACCGAGTCGTACGCGATGATGCCGGCGGCGAGCGTGTCCGGGCTGATCTTCGCGCACCCGGACTCGAAGTACTTCACCGTCGGCCGGCTCGCCCGTGACCAGATCGAGGACTACGCGCGCCGCAAGGGTGTCGAGGTGGCCGAGGTCGAGCAGTGGCTGCGGCCGAACCTGGCCTACGAGCCCGGGGCGTAGTCCTTCAGCTCGATGTCCGTGGCGAAGTTGTCGGTCGCCTTGAGCATCATGCGGAGCAGGAAGCGGGACTTGAACGTCCAGTCCCGCAGCTTGATCCGCAGCCGGGACGGCGGCGCGAGGAACGGGCCCGCGCTGCCGCGCTGCGAGACCTTCGCGTAGCCGCGGAAGAGTTCTTCGTAGCGCGCGAAGGCGACGCGGTGGTCGCCACCGGCCGCGAGCAGCTCGCCGGCGAGCACGTACGCGCCGACGACCGCCAAGCCGGTGCCGAAGCCGCCGAGGGTGTTGCCGTAGGCGGCGTCACCGAGCAGGACGACCCGGCCGCGGGAGTAGCGGTCGATCGTGACGCGCGCGAGTGAGTCCAGGTAGAACTCGCGAGCCTGCGGGAGCTTCTCGATCAGTTCGGGCACCCGCCAGCCGGCGTCGCGGTAGGCGGCGGCCACCAGCTCCCGCTGGGTGCCGGTGTCCGTGCGGTCGTAGTCCAGCTCGGGTGAGGCGAAGACCAAGAACGCCGACGCCTTCGGCCCGCCGACCGCCGCCATGCGGCCCGGCTCGTTGTACATCACGGCTTCCCCGTCGGCGATCTGCTCGCCCAGTTCCGCCAGGGCGTAGTAGTGGCCGAGGAAGGTGACGTAGTCGCGTTCCGGGCCGAAGGCGAGCCGCCGGACGGTCGAGTGGATGCCGTCGGCGCCGACGACGAGGTCGAACCGGCGGGGGGCGGCGTGGGCGAAGGTGACGTCGACGCCGCCGGCCGTCTCGGTCAGCGACGTGATGGTGTCGCCGAAGAGGTACTCGCAGTGCGGGGCGGTGCGCTCGTACAGGAGGTCGGCCAGGTCGCCGCGGCGGATCTCGAGGTCACCGCCGGTGAATTCGCCGGGGATCACGGCCTGGGGCCGTCCCTCGGCGTCGATGATCGTCTGGTCGGTGCCGCCGGTCTGGCGGGCGATGACGTCGTCGAGGATGCCCATGCGCTCCAGCACGGTCCGGTGGGTGGCGCCCTTGAAGTCGACGGCCTGCCCGCCCGGGCGCACCGACGGGGCACGCTCGACGACGGTGACCGTGCAGCCGTAGCGGGACAGCCAGAGGGCGACGGCGGGGCCGGCGATGCTCGCGCCGGAGATCAGGACAGTCAGGTTCTTCATGCCGCCGAGCATCGCCAGGGCGGCTTACCGGTCGCTGGCGAAGCACTGACGGCCGCCGTCAGCGACGGTCGCGAGTGGACCGCACGCCGACCGTGACGGCGGAAAATTCCCGGCCGTGAGCAGGGTTTTCCCGCCGGTTTTCGCACGTTGACCCCGGCCGGTCGCGCGGGCACCATTTGCCGGGGGAGAGGGGGCGGCGATGCTGGACAGCGAAACGCGACCGGCGGCCACCGCACTCGGCGAGCTGCTGCGCAACGGGGAGCGCGCACTCGAGGCCGACGGCGACCTGCGCGCCGGCCGGGAGTGGTTCGACCGGGCGTACCGGGCCGCGGAGGCGGACTGCGACGGGGCGGGGATGGCGCGCGCCGCGCTGGGCCTGGCCGGGCTGTGGGTGCACGAACACCGGAGCGTGCCCGCGGCGGCATTGCTGCAGGCGCGGCTGCGCAGTGCCCGCACGGCCGTCGACCCGGGGTCGTCGCTGGCCCTGCGGCTCAAGGCGCGGCTCGCGGGCGAGGCCGACTACGTGGCGGGGGAGAGCGACGAGATCCTCGCCGTGCTCGAAGAGGCCAAGCGCGCGGGTGACCCGGTCGCCTGGGCCGAGGCCGCGAGCCTGGCCCACCACTGCCTGCTCGGGCCCGGCCACGGCGGCCGCCGGCGCGCGCTCGCGCAGGAGCTGATCACCGAGGGCTTCCGCACCGGGCGGCGCAGCGACCTGCTGATGGGCCTGCTCTGGCGCACGGTCGACCTCTTCCTCGACGGCGACCCGCACGCCCAGCGCGGGCTCGCCGACCTGCGTGGCCTGCTGGCCGAGCGCGACCACCTCGCGGTCGGGTTCGTGCTCGACGCGATCGACGTCATGCTCAGCATCCGCGCGGGCCGGTTCGAGGAGGCCGAAGCCCGCGCGGCCGCCTGCGCGCTGCGGGGCGAGGAGGCCGGGGACGCCGACGCGATCGGCTGGTACACCGCGCAGCTCGGAGCGGTGCGCTGGTACCAGGGCCGGGTCGCCGAACTGCTGCCGGTGCTGCGGGAGACGGTGCATTCGCCGACGCTCAGCGTGGTGGACAACGCGTTCGTCGCCGGCCTGGCCGTCGCCGCCGCTTCGGCCGGGGACGAGCGCGAGGCGGCCGGCGCGCTGGCCCGGCTGCGCGGGCGCGACCTGGCGCTGCTGCCGCGGTCGAGCAGCTGGCTCGTGTCGATGTACGGGATCGTCGAGTCGGCCTACCTGCTCTCGGACGTCGAGTCGGCGCTCGCCGCCTACGCGCTGCTCACGCCGTTCGCGAGGCTGCCGGTGATGGGCAGCCTCGCCGTCGCCTGCTTCGGCTCGGTGCAGCACGCGCTGGGCGTGGCGATGCTGACGGCGGGCGAGATCGGGCGCGCCACGGAGCACTTCCGCGCGGCGGTGCGCGACAACCTCGCGCTGGCCCACTGGCCGGCCGCGGCGTTGTCCCGCGCGCGGCTCGCGCAGGCGCTGGGACCCGGCTCGGCCGAAGCCGGGCGGGAACTGGCCGCCGCGACGCGCGAGGCCGGGCAGCTCGGGATGGTGCTGCCGGCCTTCGCCACCCGCGTCGCGGACCGCCGGGTCACCTGCCGGCGCCAGGGCAGCCACTGGCTCTTCGCACTGGACGGGCGGTCCGTCCAGGTGGAGCACAGCGTCGGGATGGGCTACCTGGCGACGCTGCTGGACAACCCGGGCCACGAGCTGACCGCGGTCGAGCTGGCGCACGGGGTGGTGGCCGAGGTGACGTCCGCGCAGCCGGTGCTCGACCAGGCCGCGTCCGCGCACTACCGGCGCTGGCTCGCGAACCTCGAGGCCGAGCTCGACGAGCACGAGGCCAACCACGACGCGGGCCGGGCGGAGCGGGTGCGCACCGAGCGCGACTGGCTGCTGGGCGAGCTGTCGGCCGCGGCGGGGCTCGCGGGCCGCGTCCGCGAGTTCGCGGGCGCGGAGGAGAAGGCGCGGATCGCGGTGGGCAAGGCGATCCGCCGCGCGCTGACCCGCATCGCGGCGGCGGACGCGGCGATCGGCGACGTCCTGCGCGGCGGCGTCCGCACTGGCACCCGCTGCTCCTACCACCCGGGCTGAAGCGTCTTGAATGAGTCATTCAGGACCTTTGGTGGGGCTACTCGACGGCGCCGTTCTGGGTCAGCAGGGTCTGGTACCAGGCGTCGTACGGGTGGTTGGTCGCCGGGTAGTTCGCCAGGGGCGACGTCGCGTCGCCCGCCGAGTCGAAGTCCCAGCCGCGGACCAGCTTGCCCGACTGGCGGGCCGAGGTGATGAACGCCGACTCCGTCGCGGGCGCCCCGTAGAACAGCGCGCCCTGCTGCAGCTCCGCGCTGTCGCCCTTCTGGAACTCGTCGAACGCGACCTGGCGGTAGCGGATGCGGTCGCCGGTGACGCTCGCGGTGTCCACGCGCAGGGTGTTCGACGGCGTCGGGCCGTCGGCGCCGGTCCACACCTTCACGCGCCGGGTACCGCTGGTGGCGGTGTCCTTGGCGAACCGCGCGTCGGACGTCTTCGCGTTGCCGGTCCACGCCACCGTGGTGGCCGCCAGGGTGCCGTTCCAAGACCAGTTCTGGCTGCCGCTCTGGCTCTGGTGGATCTCCCGCAGGTGCGTCCCGTCGGTGAAGGCGACCGTCGGCTGGACACCGTTGTCGTACTGGTGGCTGGCCTGCCAGGTGATCTCGCCGTCCGCACCGAGCTTGCCGACGTGGTACCAGAGCGTGGTCGCGGTCTGCGACTGGTGGACCTCGACGAGGTCGCCGTCGTCGTTCAGCGCGACGGCCGGCGTCTGGCCGCTGTCGTACTTCCCGTGCCGCAGCCAGGTGACGCGGCCGTCGGCGCCGTACGTCCCGGTCCAGTACCAGAGCGCGCCGCCGCCCGAGTCGTGCACCTCGACGATCTGGCCGCGGCCGTTCAGCGCGACGGCCGGGTGGTACCCGACGTCCCGCTTGTACTCGCCGCGGCTGCCGCCGTCGCCCGACAGCAGCGGCAGCACGCGCCCGCGCAGCGCGTCCACGGTCGGCGAGCCGGCCGGGTAGTCCTGCGCCCGCAGCAGCCGGGCGCCGAACACCGACTCCAGCTCCTGGTTGACCGCGACGAGGTTGCCCGCCGCGAAGTTCGCGTTGTCGGTCAGGTCGTCCTTGAGGTCGAGCATCACGACGATCGGCGCGGCCGAGGGGTGGGCCGCCGACCAGGTGTTCACCACCGACAGCCAGTCCCGCAGGTTGTTCGACGCCGGGTTGCCGCCGCTGTGGTCGACGGCGTTGCCGGGGGAATCGTGGCCGACGCCGTAGTCGTGGTTCGTGGCGTAGCCGTTGTCGTGGATGTCGTACTCGATGAACCGGACGCCGTGGTCGAGCTGGTAGGCGATCGAGTTCTTCGCCCCGTCGACGCTGCCCGAATAGCTGTTGTGGGTAGCGCGGAAGACCGAAGAGGTGAACGGCGGGCTCGCGGCTTCGGCGGTGCCGCCGGTCAGCAGCGCGGCGGCCGTCAAGGCAGTGACGGCCAAAGCGGGCAGTCGGGTCATCCTCGGGTCCTCACGTCGGGAACAGTGCCGATCATCCTGGCCGTCCGGAGCGGTCGTTGTCCCGAACATCGGGTGGAACGCGGTGGAACGCGAGTGGAACGCCTAGAAGGCGACAGCTGGACGTTCGAGGGAGGAAACGCCATGACCCAGACCGGTGGACCCCAGTACCCGGACCCGGCCCGGCCGGTGCCGCCGCAGGCGGGGATGCCCGGACCGCCGCCCCCGCCGCCCGCGCCGAAGAAGTCGAAGCGGCGGCAGAAGATCGTGCTCACCGTGTTCCTGATCCTCGTCGCGGGGGTTCTCGTGCTGGCCTGGGTGGCCACCCGGTCCAACGGCGAGAACGCGCAGACCGGCAACTGCGTCACCGAAAGCGGCGAGAACTCCGTGAAGATCGTCGACTGCGGAACGCCCGAAGCGACGCTCAAGGTCGTCGCGCGCGTCGAGGACAAGACCCGGATCGAAGCGCAGATCAGCGCGTGCGCCCCGTACCCGGACGCCGACCAGGTGTTCTGGCAGGGCAAGGAGGGCGAGACCGGCGTCGTGCTCTGCCTCGCGAAGACCGGCAAGTAGCCCGATGGCGGGAGGGAAGTTTTCGTTCACCGGTTCCGGCGACGTCCGGGTCTGCAGCGGCGGGCGCACGCTCGCCGCGGCGGGTGACGTGATCGTCATCGGTGACCGGACCTTCCGGCTGGCCGACGTGGACCGGGTCGCCTACCACGCGGCGGCCCGGCCGCACCAGGCCAGCTACGCGCTCGGCCTGGCCCGCGGCCGGGTGCGGAGCCGGTTCGTGTTCGACGCCTTCCGCGGCGGCAGCGAACTCGAGGACGCTCGCGAAACGTGGCGGCGGCTGGTCGAACTGGTCGAAACGGCGGCCTGCCCGCGGATCGCGCGGGCCGCGGTCGACGCCATCGCGGCCGGCGCCACCGCCCGGTTCGGCGGGGGCGGGCACGCGCCTATCGACGCGGACGCCGATGGGTTGCGCCGCCGGCGGTGGTGCGCGCCGAAGGTGCCGTGGTCCCGCGTGCTCGGCGTCGACCTGCGCGCGGGCGAGGTGCGCGTGTGGACCGGCGGCCCGGAACCGGAACTCGTCACCGCCATGGCCGGGTGGAACGCGGTGGTGCTGCCACGCGTCGTAGGAATGATGGTCGCCTGCGAAAAAGAATCACCGGGAAGTCGTTGATCACGAATTCCCCGGAATGGTCGGGAAACGGTCACGAAATCGGAGATCGACTGTCCGTTGTGTCGCATTCGCGGCGCCGTTCATCGATTCATGCCGAATCGCCGCGCGGATCCGGTACTTGGCCGGGCTCCGCGTAGTCATTATCCGAGGAACGAGTGTGCGCGGGCCGCGGAAAGCCCGTGAGGGGTTGGGGAGGCAGTGGGTGTGGCGAACGACTGGCCGCTGGTCGGCCGCGAACAGGAACTGGCGTCGGCGCGCCGGGCGCTGGGCGATCCGGAGGTCTGCGGCCTGCTGCTGACCGGGCGCGCCGGCGCCGGCAAGACCCGGCTGGCCAAGGTGCTGCTGGCCGAGCTGGCCGCCGGCGGGGCGCGCACGCACTGGGTGCGCGCGATGTCGTCGGCGTCGACGATCCCGTTCGGCGCGTTCGCCCACCTCCTGCCCGGCAACGCGGACGGCACGGGGGACCGCGCGCACCGGCTCAACCAGGTCGCCGGGCACCTCACCCGCGGCGCGGAGGGGCGCCGGCTGGTGTTGTGCGTCGACGACGCACACCTGCTCGACGACCTGTCCGCGACCCTGGTGCACCAGCTGGCGGCGACCGCGTCGGCGTTCGTGCTCGTGATCGCGCCGCACGGCGTGAGCGTGCCGGACCCGGTGTTCGCGATGTGGAAGGACCGCGTCGCCGAGCGCCTCGACGTCGGTGAGCTCACCCGCCCGCAGACCACCGAGCTGATCACCGCGGCGCTGGGCGGGCGGCTCGACGACGGCGCGGAGCACCGGCTGTGGCACCTGACGCTGGGCAACCCGCTGTTCCTGCGCGAGCTGGTGCAGGGCGGGCTCGACAGCGGCTCGCTGTCGGCCGAGGACGGCGTCTGGCGGTGGAGCGGGGCCCTGCTGGCGACCCCGCGGCTGGTGGAGCTGATCGAAACCCGCATCGACCGGGTCGACGCCGACGAGCGGCGGCTGCTGGAACTGCTCGCTTTCGGGGAGCCGCTGGGCAGCGAACCGCTGGTGCGCCTCGGCGCCGCGCGCGTCCTCGCCTGGGCCGAGCAGGCCGGGCTGGTCGTTTCGGAACGGACCGGGCGGCGGCTGAACGTCCGCCTCGCGCACCCGCTCTACGCCGACGTGATCCGGCGCCGGACGTCGCCGCTGCGCCAGCGCGACACCTACCGGATCCTCGCGCAGACCCTGGACCTCACCGGCGCGCGGCGCGCGGAGGACAAGCCGCGGCTGGTGCGCTGGCGGCTGGCCGCCGGGCTGCCGACCGACCCGCAGCTGATCCGGGCCGCGGCGGAGACGGTGCTGCGCAAGGACTTCCCGCAGGCCGAGCAGCTGGCGGCCGAAGCCGTCCGGATGGGCGGCGGTTTCGGCGCGAAGTTCCTGCTCGCCCAGGTGCGGGTCGCGGGCGGGCGGCACGCCGACGCCGACTCGCTGCTCGCGGACCTCGCGGGCGAAACGGTGTCCGACGCGCAGCACGCCCGCGTCGCCGCCACCCGGGCCCGGAACCTGGCGTTCGGCCTGAACCGGTCCGAGGAGGCCGCCGCGGTGCTGGACACGGCCGAGACGGCGGTGTCCAGCGCGGTGGCTTCGGACGAGCTGGCGACCGCCCGGGCGGCCCTGCGCGCGGCGGCGGGGTCGTCGAGCGAGGCCTTGGACCTGCTCGGGCCGGTGCTGGACCGCAACCGCCGGGGCGACGCGCTCCGGCTCGCGGCGCTGGTGGTCGCGGCCGGGGCCCTGGCTTCGACCGGGCGGACGGAGGCGTGTCTCGGCGTCGTGGACGAGGGCCTGGCCATCGCGGAGCGGATTTCGGATGCGTCCGCGCCGGGGGCGCGAGTCCGGCTGGAGCAGGCCCGGATCGTCGCGCTGTGCCGGGCGGGCCGGCTCGAGGAGGCCGAAGACCGGGCCGGGGACGGCTACCGGGACGCCGTCCGCGACCGGTGGGGCCCGGCGGTCGCGGGCGCGGCGGCGTCGCTCGGGACGGTCGCGCTCGCCTACGGCAATGTCCGCGGCGCGATCCGCTGGCTGCGCGAGGCCCTGGCGGCGGACGCGCACGACCAGCCGTACGAGTTCCGCCCCGCCGTCGCCGCGGCGCTGGTCCGGGCGACGGCGATGAGCGGACGCGTGGCGGAGCCGCTCGGCGACTGGGACGGCGCGTGGGTGGCCGCGGCGCGGGGTGAGCTGACCCGGGCCCTGGCGCTGGGTGCTGCCGCCGCTTCGGCCGCGTTGGAAGACGGCAGGCTCGCGGTCGCCGCCGAGATCCGCCACGACCTCGTCCGGTTCGGCGGCGAGCCGGGGGAAATCCCGGCGGTGGGCGGGATGGCGGAGCTGTACTCGGCCCACGCTTCGGCCGTCTCGGACGCTTCGGCGTTGGATTCGGTGGCCGCGTCGTTCGCCGACGCGGGCGCGCGGCTGCTGGCGGCGGAGGCTTCGGCCCAGGCGGCGCGGGTGCATCGCCTGGAGGGCAGGAACGGCAGCGCGGCGATGTCCGCCCAGCGCGCGCGGGCGTGGCTGGCGTCCTGTGAGGACGCCGCGACGCCGGCCCTTTCCTCGCTGGACACGCCGTTGGACCTGACGGTCCGGGAGCTGGAGATCGCTCGCTTGGTGGCCACGGGGCTGACGAGCCGGGCGGTCGCGGACCGGCTCGTGGTTTCGGTGCGCACGGTCGACAACGTGCTGCACGGCGTCTACGCGAAGCTGGGTATTTCGGGGCGGCGCGAGCTGGCCTCGGTGGTAGGCCCGCTCGTCTCGGGGAGTAGTCCCGGCGACGGTCCTTAGGTAGTCCGCGGCGGTGACAGGGCGGAAGCCGAGTAGGCCGCTACTCATGACCCGGGCGCCCGCCGGCCCAAGACTGGAGACAACGGAGGGGCGAGGGCTTCACCGATCCGAATGTCAGGAGTGCACAGGATGACGACTTCATCGGGCGACGTTTTCCAGAACGAGCAGGGTGCCGGTGGTTCCGGGGGCAATCAGTTCAACGAGCAGGCTTCGACCGGGGGTTCGGGGAACATTTTCCAGAACGAGCAGGGCTCGGGTGGTTCGGGCGGGAATCAGTTCAACGAGCAGGCCTCCACGGGTGGCCGCGGTGGGGACATCTTCCAGAACGAGCAGGGCTCGGGTGGTTCCGGTGGGAATCAGTTCAACGAGCAGGCCTCCACGGGCGGCCGCGGCGGCGACATCTTCCAGAACGAGCAGGGCTCGGGTGGCTCGGGCGGGGATCAGTTCAACGAGCAGGCCTCCACGGGCGGCCGCGGCGGCGACATCTTCCAGAACGAGCAAGGCTCCGGCCGCGGCGGCAACCAGTTCAACGAGCAGGCGTCCGCCGGCCACCACGGTGACGTGTTCCAGAACGAGCAGGGCTCGAGTGGTCACGGTGGGAACCAGTTCAACGAGCAGGCCTCGACCGGTGGCGGCGTGGGAGACATCTTCCAGAACGAGCAGGGCTCGGGCGGTCACGGCGGGAACCAGTTCAACGAGCAGGCGTCGACCGGCGGCAGCGGGAGCATCTTCCAGAACGAGCAGGGCTCGGGTGGTCACGGCGGCAACCAGTTCAACGAGCAGGCCTCCACGGGCGGCAGCGGGAGCATCTTCCAGAACCAGCAGGGTTCCGGTGGCCACGGTGGCAACCAGTTCAACGAGCAGGCCTCGACCGGCGGCCACGGCAACATCTTCCAGAACGAGCAAGGCGCCGGCGGCCACGGCGGCAACCAGTTCAACGAGCAGGCCTCCACGGGCGGCCACGGCAACATCTTCCAGAACGAACAGGGCTCGAGCGGCCACCACGGCGGAAACCAGTTCAACGAGCAGGCGTCCACCGAGCACCACGGCCACGAGAGCCACGAGCACGAGCACCACCACGGCGGCGGGCACCACCACGACCACGACGCCGATCACCACCAGCACGACGTCGACCACTACTGAGCCGGCGCAGGCGAGAAAGCACTGAGGAGCGGTCATGCAGGAGCCGAGCGGCGGGGGGCGCATCGCCCTCGACACCCTCGACCTCGCGGTCAAGGGGGCGAAGGCCTACGGACGGGACGATCTCGTCCAGCGCCTCACCGACGCCCGGCGCCTGCTGTCCGAGCCCGACGTCACCGTCTACGTCGTCGGGGAGTTCAAGCAGGGCAAGAGTTCGCTCGTCAACGCCCTGCTGACCGCGAAGATCTGCCCGGTCGACGACGACATCGCGACCGCGGTGCCGACGGTCGTCCGGTTCGCGCCGGAGTCCGGGGCTCTGGCGACCTACGAGCCGGCCGACCCGTCGTCGCCGCCGTGGACCGAGCGGATCTCCCTCGATGACCTGCCGACCCACGTCAGCGAAGCCGGGAACCCCGGCAACGTCCGGAAGCTCAAGTCCGTCACCGCGTCGATCAGCCGCCAGCTGCTCTCCGGCGGGCTGGTGCTGGTCGACACCCCCGGCGTCGGCGGCCTCGGCTCGCTGCACAACGCCGTCACGGTCAGCTCGCTGCCGCGGGCGCACGCCGTCCTCTTCCTCTCCGACGCCTCCCAAGAACTCACCGGCGCCGAGCTGCGGTTCCTTCGGACGGTGAAGGAACTGTGCCCGAGCGTCTTCTTCGTCCTCACCAAGATCGACCTCTACCCGCAGTGGCGGCGCATCCTCGAGCTCAACGCCGGCCACCTCGCCGCGTGCGGGATCGCGATCGACACCGTCGCCGTCTCCTCGGAGCTGCGCACCGTCGCGGCGCGCTCGGCCGACCAGGAGCTGAACGTCGAATCCGGGTTCCCGCAGCTGGTCAAGTGCCTGCAGGGCGTCGTCGGCGACGCCGAACGCTCGGCGCTCAACGCCGTCGGCCTGCACGTCGGGTCCGCGGTCGGCCAGCTCAACGCGGCCCTGCGCGCCCGCCGCACCTCGCTCGCCCACCCCGAGCAGTCCGCCGAGCTCGTCGCGGAACTGACCCGGGTCAACGACCGCGTCGACGCGCTGCGCAGCCAGACCGCGAAGTGGCAGCAGCTGCTCTTCGACGGCTTCGCCGACATCTCGTCCGATGTGGACTACGATCTGCGCGCCCGCTCCCGCGGCGTGCTGCACGAGGCCGAAGAAGCCATCGAAGAAGGCGACCCCGCCAAGAACTGGGCCGAGTTCGAGAAGTGGCTGCGCCAGCGCCTCGCGAACGAGACGCTCGAGAACTACGCGACCTTCATCAAGCAGGCCCGCGAAATCGCGACGCGCGTGGCCGAGCACTTCGAGCTCGCCGAATCCCAGGCCGTGCTGCCGCGCGAGGTGCAGGCGCCGGTCCAGGTCGTCGAGGAAATCGCCATCGATTCGTCGTTCACCGGCGTCAAGACCCGCGGTTCCACCGGGATGGCCGCGTTCCAGAAGGCCTACAGCGGCTTCCTGATGTTCTCCATGCTCACGAAGATGGCCGCGCTGGCCATCCCGACGCCGTTCGGGATCGCGGCCGGCCTGCTGATGGGCCGCTCCGGCTTCACGGACGAACGCAAGCGGCAGCTGGAAAAGCGCCGCGGCCTGGCCAAGACCGCCGTGCGCCGGTTCGTCGACGAGTTCAACCTCCAGGTCGGCAAGGACTCCCGCGACGCGATGCGGATCGTCCAAAGAGAACTCCGCGACGCCTACAGCGCGCGCGTCGAGGAACTGCAGCGGTCCCTCACCGAAGCGCTGGCGAACGCGAAGAAAGCGGTCGTCGAGGACGACGCCGAGGCGGGCGAGCTGAAACGCCTGGAGGCCGACATCGAAGCCCTCGAAGTGCTCGGCCGCCGCGCCGGCGAACTCACCCTGCGCAGCGCCTCCAAAGCCGCGCCCGCGCCCGTCCCGGCGGTGACGCGATGACCCCGCTCTACGTCCAGGTCCGGGGGTTCGTCGCCCGCGCGTGCGCCGGGTACGCCGGCACCCCCGCCGAACCGCAGCTGCGCCAGATCGCCGGCCGGCTGGCCGAACCGCTGCGCGTCGCCATCGCCGGCCGGGTCAAGGCCGGCAAGTCCACGCTGCTCAACGCGCTCGTCGGCCAGGAGCTGGCGGCGACGGACGCGGGGGAGTGCACCCGCGTCGTCACCTGGTACCGCAACGGCCCGACCTACCGGATCATGCTGCACCCGGTCCGCGGGATGCCGCGCCAGCTGCCGTTCGGGCGCCTGTCCGGCACCCTCGGCCTCGAGCTCGGCATGGCGCCCGGCGACGTCGACCGGCTCGTCGTCGACTGGCCGTCGCCCGCCCTGCGGGTGATGACCCTGATCGACACGCCCGGGCTGGGTTCGGTGCGCTCGGAGGTGTCCGGGCGCACCGAAGCGGCGCTGGTCCCCGAAGGCGACGGCGTCGGCACCGCGGACGCCGTGGTGTACCTGATGCGCCACGTCCACGGCGACGACGTCCGGTTCCTCGACGCCTTCCACGACGACCCGGCGCAGCGGCGCCCGGTGAACACCATCGGCGTGCTGTCGCGGGCCGACGAGGTCGGGCACGCCCGGACCGACGCGCTCGACTCGGCCGCGAAGATCGCCGATCGCTACGCCCGCGACTCCCGCGTCCGCGGGCTCTGCCAGACCGTGGTCCCGGTGGCCGGCCTGCTGGCCAGCTCCGCCGCGTCGCTGAAGGAGTCCGAGTACCGCGCGTTCCGGCTGCTGGCCGCCGCACCGGAAGCGGAGGTCGCCCGGCTGCTGACGTCGGCCGACCGGCTGGCCCGCGCGGAGTCCGAAGTGGACATTGCGGCAGCCGAGCGCGCCGAGTTGCTGGCCCGGTACGGCCTGTTCGGCGTCCGGCTGGCGGTCGAGCTGACGCGCGACGGCCTGGTGACCGGCGCCCGGGCGCTGTCGGGTGAGCTGCTGGCCCGTAGCGGCCTGCACCGGCTGCGCTCCCTGCTGACCACCCAGTTCGCCGCGCGGGCCGACGTGCTCAAGGCCCGTTCGGCGCTGCAGGCGGCGGAACTGGTCCTGCGCGCCTACCCGGACCGCACCGGCGGGCTGCTGCACGAATGGGAGCGGATCGTCGCGGGGGCGCACGAGTTCGCCGAGATCCAGCTGATCGACTCGATCCGGCTCGGCGTCGTGCTCTTCACCTCCGACGAGGCCCGCGACGCGGAACGGCTGCTCGGCGCGGCCGGGGTGGACGTGCCGAGCCGCCTGGACCTGCCGGGCAACGCGGGCCGCGCCGCGGTCCGGCAGGCGCTCGGCGCGCTCGCCGAGTAACCGGTGCGGTATCGTCCGTGACGCAAGAGGGGAGATCGAACGCGAGGGGAGCGCGGTTCGGTGGGGTTGTTCGGTGACATGCTCG
>NZ_JBFBBQ010000048.1:0-68947 GCF_040682775.1 Amycolatopsis sp. NPDC051106
AAACCCTCGGGTTCGCCGCGTACGGCATCGGGCTGCTGGCCAACCTGCTGTGGACGCCGCTCTTCTTCGAGGGCGGCGCGGCCGCCGTCAGTGGCTCTCGGCGGCGCAGGACAGGTCGTGCGCCGGGCGGGTACCCGTCGCCAGGAACTCCGTCACCGCGCTGTTCCCGCACTGGTTCGGCCCGAACAGGTAGGCGCCGTGCCCGCCCTGGTCGACGGTCACCATCCGGGCGCGGTCGCCGAACGCCGCGCGCAGCTTGCGGGCGTTCGCCAGCGGGGTGCCCGGGTCACGCTCGTTCTGCACCATCAGCACGTTCGCCGGGCCCCGGCCGGTGATCCGCACCTTCGGCTCGACCGGTGCCGACGGCCAGAACGCGCACGCCGCGATGTTCGCCGAGGCCGCGCCGAGCAGCGGGTACCGGATCCGGTCGACGGCGACGTCCACCTGGTAGCCCAGCACCGACCGCGGCCAGGCCGTGTCGCCGCAGAGCACGGCGAACCGGGCCGCGAAGAGGTTCTCCGCCGGTGCCGCGAGCGCGGCGGCCGGCTTCGGTGCCCGGCCCTGGTCCAGGGCCTGCCAGTTCTCGGCCAGCGGCGTCAGGTCGGTGGCGTACAGCCCCTCGAACGTGAAACCGCGGAAGAGCGACCCGGTGATTCCCCCGACCGGGGCCCGGTCCAGCCGCGCGGCCAGCTCGTGGAACTTGGCGGTCACCTGCGCCGGCGTGCGGCCGAGCCCGTACTCCGGGTGGGCCGCGGCGAACTTCGCGAAGTCCGGGAAGCGGTCCTCCATCCCGCGGCCGAAGCCGCGCATCGCGTCGATGTCGTAGCCGCCCGGCCCGAGGTTGCTGTCGAGCACGAACCGGTCGCTGCGCTCGGGGAACATCGTCGTGTACACCGCACCCAGGTACGTGCCGTACGACGCGCCCAGATAGGACACGGTGGGCTCGCCGAGCGCCTGGCGGATGCGGTCCATGTCCCGCGCGGTGTTCGCCGTCGTGACGTACGGCAGCATCGGCCCGGTCGCCGCCTCGGCGCACTGCCGGGCTTCCGTCTTCGCGTGCTCCGCCTGCTTCACGACGTCGGCCGGGCCGTTCGCGTACGGCAGGTTGCCGATCGCCATCTGCGCCGGGGTCAGGTCGCACGTCACCGGGGTGCTGTGCCCGACACCGCGCGGGTCGAAGCCGATCAGGTCGTACTCGTCGAGCACGCTCTGCGGCAGCTTCACCAGCTTGAGGATCTGCGGATAGTCCAAACCCGCGCCGCCGGGGCCACCCGGGTTCGTCAGCAGCACACCGCGCCGCTTCTCCGGGTTCTTGCTCGGGAGCCGCGAAACCGCGACGTCGATCTCGCGGCCGTCCGGGTTCCGGTAGTCCAGCGGAACCTTCAGCGTCGTGCATTCGAGGTCCGGCGTCGGGAAGGCCCCGGCCGGGCACGGGCCCCACGTCGGTTCGCTCGCGGACGCCGGTGGCGCCACGACGGTCGCGCCGAGCACGGCGACAGCCGCGGCCAGCAAGGTGGTGCGCATCGAAATTCCCCTCTCTCGTTCGCGCCGCGATCAGCGGCGCGGTTCCCAGCGGAAGAGCCGCGCGGCCAGGGCGACCGCGACGACGACCCAGGCCAGGGTCGGTCCGAAGAGGACCAGTGAGTCGGCGGCCGGCCGGCCGCCGTTCCAGGCGTCGAGCACCAGCTCGGTTGCCGAGCCGCCCGGGAGCAGGCGCTTGAGCAGCGTCAGGTCCCCGGTGCCGGTGATACCGACCCAGCCGCCCACGGCGATGACGCCGAGGCTCACCGGCAGGGTCGTCACCTGCGCGTGCTCGGGCGAGTTCGTCAGCCCGGCCGTCGCCAGCCCCAGCGCGAGCATCATGGCCACGGTCGCGACGACGGCCGCCACCAGCAGCAGCGGGTTCGCGGGCGGTCCCGCGACCGCGGCGAGCACGCCGAGGATGACGCCGATCTGGGCCACCGACAGCACGGTGATGGGCACCAGGAGCCCGCCGAGGATGCCGGCGTCGCCCGCCGCGGTCGAGCGCAGGCGCTTGAGGAACAGGTTCTGGCGGCGGGAGGCCAGCGTGGTCACCGACGTCGTGTAGAGCCCGATGCCCGCCACGAAGAACAGGGCCAGCGAAGCGATGTAGCCGAGGCTGCCCACCGCGGTGAACAGGTCGTGCCGGAAGACGAAGAACGCGCTGAGCGCGGCCGGCAGCACCAGGGCGGTGACCAGGACGAGGCGGTTCCGGAAGATCTGGATCAGCTCGCCGCGAGCGATCGTCCACATGGGAGGGTCCTCCTTCAGGAGTTGTCGATGGCGCGGAAGACGTCGTCGAGCCGCGTCGGCCCGGCACGCAGGTCCTGCAGGTCCACGGCGTGGTCCTGCGCCCACCCGAGCAGCGTGTGGAGGTCCTTCTGCAGGCCGAAGGTCTCGACGAGGAACTGGCCGTCGGCCTGGCGCGCGGCGTGCAGCGGCGGGGCGGGCGCGCGCGGGGGCAGGCCGAAGCGGATGGTGGCCGGCAGGGTCCGCGTCAGCTCGGCGACGGTCCCTTCCCGGTGGAACGCGCCCTGGTGCATCAACCCGATGCGGTCGGCGCGCTGCTGGGCCTCTTCGAGGTAGTGCGTGGTGAGCACGATGGTGGCGCCGCCCTCGCGCAGCCGGTCGACCGCGTCCCAGAGCGCGTCGCGGGACTGGATGTCCAGGCCGGTGGTGGGCTCGTCGAGGACGACCAGTTCGGGTGAGCCGTAGACGGCGGTGGCGAAGTCGAGCCGCCGCTTCTCGCCGCCCGAAAGCCGGCCGACCTTCGTCGCGGCCTTGCGGGTGAGGCCGACGACGCCGAGCACCCGCCCGACGTCGTCGGTGCGTTCGGTGAGCCGCCCGACCAGCCGCACGGTCTCCCGCACGGTCAGGTCCGGGGCGAATCCGCTTTCCTGCAGCATGATCCCCATCCGCGGCCGGACCGCGGCGCGGTCGCGGGGGTCCTTCCCGAACACCCGGACCGCTCCCGAGCCGGGCGCGCGGTGGCCTTCGATCGTTTCCAGGGTCGAGGTCTTCCCGGCGCCGTTCGTGCCGAGCAGTGCGTAGAGCTCCCCGCGGTCCACTCGGAACGACAGGTCCTTCACGGCGGCGAAGCCGTCGTAGGTGAGGTTCAGGCGGTCGACGTCGATGACGGGTGTCGTGGACATGCTCCGATTCCAGCGGGATCGGAGCCCGCGCGGCAGTGTGCTGACGTCACCCCGGCGTATGACGCAGTGTCACTGGTGGTGCCCGCGAAGCCGGATACGCTCGGTTCATGGAGGCACCGTCGATCGCGCGCAGGACGTCCTGGACCGGCGGGGCGGTCCAGGAACGGCTGCGCCGGCTCAACCTGATCACCACGGTGCCGCCGCTCGCCCTGGTCGGCGTGCTGCTGCTGGTGCTCACCGCCCGGACCTGGTGGCACGTCGTCATCCAGGTCGTGGGGCTGATCGCGGCCCTGGCCACGGCCGAACGCTGGACCGCGGGCGACTTCCTCCGCGTCGCGCGGCCCAGCCTGGTCGTCACCGCGGTGGTCTGGCTGGCCGGGGCGCTGACCGGCAACTCCTCCGCGTTCTACGGCCTGTCGCTCGTGGGGTCGTTCCTCATCCCGCCGCTGCCGCGCCACCGGATCGCGGCGATGGCCGGGCTGACCGTGCTGGTCGCCGTCCTGGGCGCGACGAACGTGCTCGTGTCCGACGATCGGATCGGTGCGCGGCTGATCCAGTTCGCCGCCGTCCCCGCGGCCTCGGTCTTCTTGTCGACCGCGTTCATGTTCGGCAGCCAGCGGTTGTACGACCTGGTCGCGGAGCTCGAGCAGTCGCGCGAACGGGAGGCGGAGCTGGCCGTGACCCGGGAGCGCGTGCGCTTCGCCGGCGACCTGCACGACATCCAGGGCCACACGCTGCACGTGGTGAAGCTGAAGGTCGCGCTCGCCGAGAAGCTGCTGGACACCGACCCGGACCGGGCGCGCGAGGAGCTGGGGGAGGTGCGCAGCCTGGTCGGCGACACCATCGTGCAGACCAAGGAGCTCGCCTACGCCCAGCGGCGGCTCAACCTCTCCGCCGAACTGGAGAACGCGAAGAACCTGTTCGAGGCGGCCGGAATCCACGTGCGCGTCGAGCGGGAGTCCGAAGTGGACGCCCGCGCGGGGGAGCTGCTCGGCCAGGTCCTGCGCGAGACGACGACCAACATCCTGCGCCACGCCCAGGCGCGGCAGGTGCGCATCACCCTTTCGAGCTCCGGGATCACCATCCTCAACGACGGCGCGGCCGAGGAGGGCCCGCCCGAGCTCAGCGGGCTCGCGGCGTTGCGGCACCGCCTGGTGGAGAACGGCGGTGAGCTGGTGGTGTCGCGGACGGACGGCCGGTTCCTGACGGCGGCGGCGTTTCGTTCGACGTCGCCGCCCTCGAAGATCCGAAAGGACGGTCGATGACCAGCGTGGTGCTCGCCGACGACGAAGCCCTGCTCCGCAAGGCGCTGGCCGCCCTGCTGCCGCTCGAGGGCGAGATCACCGTGCTCGCCGAGGCCGAAGACGGCGAAGCGGCGGTGGCCGCCACGCTGCGGCACCGCCCGGACGTGCTCGTCATCGACCTCGAGATGCCCGGGGTGGACGGCCTCGGCGCGGTCGCGCAGATCCGCCGTGCCCGGCCGGAGCAGGTGATCCTGATGCTGACCCGGCACGCCCGCCCCGGCGTGCTCCGGAAGGCGCTGAAGCTGGGCGTGCAGGGGTTCGTCAGCAAGTCGGCGGAGCCGGCGCACATCACGTCGGTGATCCGGACGCTGCACGCGGGCAAGCGCTGGATCGACCCGGACGTCTCGGCGCTCGCGGTCGTCGACGACTGCCCGCTGACCGACCGCGAGCTCGACGTCCTGCGCGCGACGCGGGAAGGCTTCTCGGTGGCCGACATCGCGGGGCAGCTGCACCTGGCGGAGGGCACGGTGCGGAACTACCTGTCCAACGCGATGCAGAAGACCCAGACCCGCACCCGCCACGAAGCGGCCCGCTACGCCCGGGAGCACGACTGGCTCTGACCGCGGGTCAGCCGACCGGGAACTTGACCGCCGTGAGCTCCTCCGAAACCGCCCACAGGCGCTGCTGGATCGCCGCGTCGTAGGACTGCGGGGTGGACGTCACCACCTGCGGGCGGCCGCGGTAGCCGCCCGGGCCGGCGGGACCGTAGTACTGGCCGCCGAGGGCCGCGGGGTCCGTCGCCGCCCGCAGGGTCGGGAGCGCGCCGCGCTCCGAGCTCTGGGTGAACAGCGGGGCCACCAGCGGGAAGAGCGCGCGGGCGATCGCCGGGGAGTTGCGCATCAGCTCCGTGCGGGCCACGCCGGGGTGGGCGGCGATCGACGTCGTCGTGCCGTGCGGGGCGAGGCGGCGCTGCAGTTCGTAGGCGAACATCAGGTTCGCGAGCTTGGCCTGCCCGTAGGCCGCCACGCGGTCGTAGGACTTCTCCCACTGCAGGTCGTCGAAGTGGATCGCGGCGCGGATGCGGTGGGCGATGCTCGCGACCGTCACCACCCGGGAGCCCTCGACCGGCAGCAGCAGGTCCAGCAGCAGGCCGGTGAACGCGAAGTGGCCGAGGTGGTTCGTGCCGAACTGCAGCTCGAACCCCTCCCGCGTGGTCTGCTTCGGCGGGTACATGACGCCCGCGTTGTTGATCAGCAGGTCGATCTTCGGCAGCGTCCCGTGCAGGTCGGCCGCGGCGGCCCGGACGGAGTCCAGCGAGCCCAGGTCCAGTTCCTGCACGGCGACGTCGGCGTTCGCGCCGAGCCGGGCGGCGGCCCGCTTGCCCTTTTCGACGTCGCGGACGGCCAGCACCACCGTCGCGCCGCGTTCGGCGAGCACCTTCGCGGTGTCGAACCCGAGGCCCGTGTTGGCCCCGGTGATGACGGCGACGCGCCCCTTCTGGCTGGGGACGTCGCGTTCGGTCCAGTTCTCGCCCATGGCGGTTCCTTCCGGTGGCGGCCCTTTCGGACCGACGGTCTGTTATGGCCGACGCTAAGGAACCGACGGTCTGTTGTCAAGAGACTGCCGGTCTTCAATTTCACGTGCCGGGCGTTACGCTGGGTGCCATGACGTTCCAGCGGGCCCGCAGCGCGGAGCAGCGGGAGGAGCGGCGCCGCACGATCCTCGACACGGCGCTGGCGATGCTCGACGAGATGCCGGTGGCCGACGTGACCCTCAACGAGCTCAGCAGGCGGGTCGGCCTCGCGAAGTCGAATGTGTTGCGCTACTTCGAATCCCGGGAGGCGGTCCTGCTCGAACTGCTCGACCGGGCACTGCGGGACTGGCTGGGCGACGTGGCGGACGAACTGGCCGCGGGCGTCGACCCGGCCGGGTCGGCGGGGGAGCGGGGCGAGCGGTTCGCGGCCGTCGTGGCCCACTCGCTGGCGCGACGCACCGTGTTGTGCGACCTCATCGGCGCGCAGGCGGGTGTCCTGGAACACAACGTGTCGGTGGACGTCGTCGTGCGGTTCAAGCGGTCCGCCCTCGCCGGGCTGGACTCGATGGCCGAGCTGGTCCGCCGTTACGTGCCGGAGGTCGGCGACGAGGCCGCGTCGGTGTGCCTGTTCGCGATGATCCTGACCGGCGGGCTGTGGACGCACTGCCGGCCGTCGCCGAGCGCGCTGGCCGCGTACGAGGTCGACCCGGCCCTGGCGGCGCTGCACCTGGACCTGGCTCCCGCGCTGCAGCACGGCTTGGCGCTGATGATCGCCGGCGCCACGGCGCGCACCAGCGGCTGACCGGCCCTCGAACGAGGTAAGGGATGCGGGCAAGCTCATTTGCTAGCATGTGGGCATGCCCTCCGTCACCAAGCGGCAGTTCAGCGTCTACCTGCCGGCCGAGCTCATCCGGCGGGTGAAGCATGCCTCCGTCGACGCCGACGAGTCCCTTTCGGCCTACGTCGAGCGCGTGCTCGAGGACCACCTGCGACGAAGCGAGGAACGCCCGTGATGCGAGTGCTGCCGATCCGCTACAGCGCGGACGTCGAAGCCATGACCCGGTTCTACGCGGTCCTCGGCCTGAGCGTCGGGCCGGTGTCGCGGCCCGGCGGGTGGGTCGAGCTGCCCGCCGGCGGTGGCACGCTGGCCGTCCACCGGGGAAACGACGTCGGCCGGTGCGAGCTGGCCTTCGAGACCGACGAACTCCTGGAAGACGTCGCCGAGCGGCTGCGCGAGGCCGGGTACGAGCCCGGGCCCGTCATCGACGAAGGCTTCGGGCGCTCGCTGCGCGTCCCGGACCCCGACGGCGTCTGGGTGCAGATCAACGCCTACGACCGCGACCTGTACACGTGAGCTTGCCGGTGCGGGAGTCGCGGCTCCTCGCCGGAGGCGTCGTCGCGCTCGAATTCTCGGCCGCCGTCACCAGTTTCGTCGCTTCCACGCTGCTGCCGGTCGTCGCCCGTGACCTCGACGCGGGGGACCGGCTCGGGCTCCTGATCGCCGGCTCGACCCTCGGGTTGTTCGTCGCGCTGCCACTGGCGAGCCGGGTCCTCGGCCGGCTGGGCACGCGGGGCACGCTCGCCGCCGGGATGCTCGCCTACGTCGGCGGGCTCGTTCTCGCGGCCACCGCCCGGAACGCGGAGGTGTTCGCCCTCGGCCAGCTCGGCACCGGGCTCGCCAGTGGCCTGCTCGCGGTCTTCGGGGTCAGTTCCGCGATCCGGCACCTCGACGAACGGCTGCGCCTGCGCGTGGTCGCGGCGTCGTCGGCGATGTGGATCCTGCCCGCCCTGGTCGGCCCGGCCGCGACGCTGGGCCTCGAACACCTCGTCGGGTGGCGCTGGACCCTGCTGGTGCCGGTGCCCTTCGTCCTCTTCGGACGGTTGCTCGTCGTGCGCGCCGTCCGCGACGACCCGCCCGCCGACGCCGCGCCGCGGCCGCTCGGCCGGACGTTGCTGGTGCCTCTGGGTGCGGCGGGAGTCGTGCTGAGCGAGGGGTGGTGGCCGCTCGCGGTCGCCGGCGCCGTGGTCGCCGCGGCCGGGATGGTCGCGATCCTGCCGGCGGGCACCGCCCGCCTCCGCCGCGGGACACCGGCCGCGCTCGCCGCGATGGTCCTGTTCGCGGTCGGCTACTTCGGTGCGGACAGCCTGATCACCGTCCTGCTGACGACGGGGTTCGGGATGAGCCTCGGCCAGGCCGCGATCGTCTTGAGCGCGGCCCCGCTGGCCTGGGCGGTGACGAGCCTGTTCGCGCGCCGCCTGCCCGCGACCGGCTTGGCCATGACGGCTCTCGGCACGGCCGTCCTGGCCGTCGGCGGCCCGTTTCCCGTGGTCCTCGCCGCCTGGACGGTGGCCGGGATCGGCGTCGGGCTCGCCTATCCCGGCCTGTACGTCCGGGCGAGCACCGTCGGCCCGACCGGGCTGACCGCGACGGAACTGGCCACGGCGGTGATCACGGCCGAGTGCGTCGGGCAGCTGCTGGGCCGCGCGATCGGCGGCACCTTGAGCTCGGCCGGCGCATTGTCCGCCTCCTACGCGGTGTTCGCGATCGCCCTGGCCGCGGCCGCCGCGGTCAGCCGAAGGTGACCCACTGGGACGTCAGCAGCACGAGCCCAAGTGAGCACGTCGCCACCACGACCAGCCCCAGCGCCGCGACCACCAGGGGCCGGAACCCGCTGCGGGCCATCTGCCGCAGGTCGAAGTTGAGGCCGACCCCGGCGAAGCACAGCAGGAACGCCCATTTCGACAGGTTGCCCAGGCTCGTCACCTCGGCCTTGGTGAACACGTGCGCGGTGGCCAGCGCGGACACGGCGAGGAAGCCGAGCACGAACTTGGGGAACGTGCGCCACACGAAGGCGGCGCGCTCCTTCGGTCCGCTCGCGACCGCTTTGCCGCCCCGGGTGGACCAGTAGGCCGCGTACCCGAGCACGACCAGCCCGATCAACGCGTTGCGGGTGCTCTTCACCGCGACGGCGACGTCCTGGGCGTGCGGGGAGTAGGCCGCGCCGGTCGCCGTCGTCTCCGCGGTGTTGTCCACCGCCAGGCCCGCCCACAGCCCGAACTGCGTGTCGGACAGGTTCAGGGCGTGCCCGATCAGCGGGAAGGTGAAGAGCGCGACCGCGCCGAGCGCGAGGATCGCGGCGATGGCGTACCCGGAGTCCTCGTCGTCGGCGTCGATGGACCCGCGGCCCGCGATGATCGCCGAGACGCCGCAGATCGACGTGCCGATCGCCAGCAGGGACGACAGCTTCCCGCCGAGCCCGAAGAGCTTGCCCACCAGGAGGATCACCGTCGTGGCCACGGCCATGTCGATCAGGATCAGGCCGAGGCTCAGGCCGCCGAGCTTGAGCAGGTCGCCCAGTACGAACCGGGCGCCGAGCAGCACGATGCCGATCTTCAGCCAGAACTCGTAGGTCGCCACGCCCGGCCGGAACAGCGCCGGGACGCCGATCGTGTTCCGGATGACCAGCCCGAGGATGATCGCCCACAGCACGTATTCGAGGTCGGGCAGCGCGGTGCCGGTCGCCTTGCCGAGGGCGCGCACCTCGTTCTGCGCCAGCGTGCCCACGATCCCGACGACGGCGAGCAGCAGCAGTCCGGGCACGTAGCGCAGGACCGGGAGCGTCGTCGGTCCACCGCTCCGGGTGGTCGTGCCGGTGCTCATTTGACGAGGAAGGTGATCGTCGGCAGCAGGCCGAACGCGGCCAGCAGCACCAGCACGGCGGCCACCGCGACCGCGGCCCAGTCCGCGCTGATCCGCGGCGCCGGCTTCGGTTCCGGCTCGGCACCCATGTTCAGAGCACCTCGTTCAGCTTGCCGGTCGCGACGTCGAAGACGAAGCCACGAATGGAGTCCTTCTTCGGCACGAACGGGCTGTTCTTGATCCGCGCGATCGACTGGCGAACGTCCTCGTCGAGGTCGCTGAACGCTTCGGCGGCCCACGCGGGCTTGACGCCGACGTCTTCCTGGATCGACTTCTTGAAGCCGTCGTCGGTGAAGGTGAGCATGCCGCAGTCGGTGTGGTGGATGAGGATGATCTCCTCGGTGCCCAGCAGCCGCTGGCTGATGGCCAGCGAGCGGATCTCGTCTTCGGTGACCACGCCGCCGGCGTTGCGGATCACGTGGGCTTCGCCTTCGTTCAGGCCGAGGACGCCGTAGACGTTGATGCGCGCGTCCATGCAGGCGAGCACGGCGACGTGCTTGGCGGGCGGCAGCGGGAGCGGCCCGGTGAACCGCGCGGCGTAGCCGGCGTTGTTGGCCAGGAGCTCGTCGGTGACCGACATGGTGATCCTTCCGGCGGAGAAGCGGGTGCGCCGAGTGGACCGCTCCCCGCACCCGAAAGCAATCGTGCCCAGGAACTGGGACGCGGGTGCGGTCCAGGATCCGGGATCCGGCCCCGGCGCGTTGACCGCGCTCGGCCCGGCTTCCTAGAGTCGACGACGTCAGCGGAAGGCGCACGCGCTTTTCTCCCTTTCTTTTCCGGAGCAGGTACTCCCATGCCCGAATCCGTCTGGGTCGCCCAGTCTGATCCGCGGGTCCGGCCATTGCTCGCCGACCTGGCCCGCGAATATTCGACGCGTTACCACCGCGTCCTCAACGACGTCCACTTCGAACTCCGCGAATACCCCGCCGAGCGGTTCGTGGCCCCGGAAGGCGGATTGCTGCTGCTCGTGCGGGACGGCCACGCCGTCGCGGGCGGGGCTTTCCAGCGCTACGACGAGGAGACCGCCGAGCTCAAGCGGATCTGGACCCACCGCGCGCACCGCGGCCGGGGGCTCGCCCGCCGGGTCGTCGCCGAACTGGAGGCCGAAGCCGTGCGCCGCGGGTACCGCCGGATCTTCCTCACCACCGGCCCGAACCAGCCCGAAGCCCGCGGTCTCTACCTGGCGACCGGCTACACGCCGCACTTCGACGTCGACGCCGTACAGACGACTCGGCTGTCGTTCTCGAAAGCGCTTCCCGCTCCGGTCGGTGCGAGATGACCAGCGACCTCGGGACACGGCCCGCCCCCGCCGCGACCCCGGAGGAGTCGCTCCGGATCGTGCCCGCGAGGCACCCCGCGACCTGGGTGGCCGCCGCCGTCGTGGCGGTACTGGTCGCGATGGCGGGCCACGCGCTGGTCACCAACAAGGCGTTCGACTGGCCGACGTTCAGCCGGTTCGTCTTCCAGAAATCGATCTTGGAAGCCGTCGCGCTGACGCTGGAACTGACGTTGTTCGGCGTCGTCGCCGGATTCCTGCTGGGTACGATCCTCGCGTTGATGCGCATTTCCCGGAATCCGCTCCTGCGTGCGGTGAGCTGGACGTACACGTGGATTTTCCGGTCGGTCCCGCTCATTCTCCAGCTGCTCTTCTGGTATAACCTCGCGATCCTGTACAACGAGATTTCCTTCGGCGTCCCGTTCGGGCCGTCATTCGTCTCGGTCGGGACGATGAGCCTGATCCCGCCGTTCCTCGCCGCCGGCCTCGGGCTCGCCCTGCACCAGGGCGCCTACGCCGCGGAGATCGTCCGAGCCGGGTTCCTTTCGGTGGACGCCGGGCAGCGCGAAGCCGCCGCGGCGCTGGGCATCCCGGCCGGCCGGCAGTTCCGCCGGATCGTGCTGCCGCAGGCGATGCGCACCATCGTGCCGACCGCGGCCAACGAGATCATCGGCCTGCTGAAGGCGACGTCCCAGGTGTACGTGATGGCGCTGCCGGAGCTCTTCTACCAGGTCCAGGTGATCTACACGCGCAGCGGCCGGGTGATCCCGCTGCTGCTGGTGGCCACGTTCTGGTATCTCGCGCTGACGACCGTGCTGTCGGTGGGGCAGTTCTACGTCGAGCGGTACTACGCCCGCGGCGCGCTCCGCACGCTGCCGCCCACCCCGTTGCAGCGCCTGCGTTCGGTCTGGAGGAGAGCATGAGCGCGGACTTCATGGTGGACGTCCGGGGCGTGCACAAGAGTTTCGGCGCGTTGACCGTTCTCGACGGCGTCGATCTCCAGGTGCGCCACGGAGAAGTGACCGTCCTGCTGGGACCGTCCGGCTCCGGGAAGTCGACATTGCTGCGCCTGATCAACCACCTCGAGCGCGCCGACCGCGGTTTCATCAGCGTCGGCGGCGAGCTCATGGGTTACCGCCGGGCCGGGGACCGCCTGCACGAGCTCAAGGAACGGGAGATCCTCGAGCAGCGCACCAGGATCGGGTTCGTCTTCCAGAGCTTCAACCTGTTCGGGCACCTGACGGTCCTGGAGAACGTCGTCGAGGCGCCGATCTCCGCGCAACGCCGTCCGCGCGCCGAAGCCGAGGTCCGCGCCCGGGAGCTCCTGACCCGGGTCGGGCTGGAAGACAAGGCGTCCGAGTACCCGCGCCGCCTTTCCGGCGGCCAGCAGCAGCGCGTCGCGATCGCGCGGGCGCTGGCCCTCGAACCGGACGTCCTGCTCTTCGACGAGCCCACGTCGGCCCTCGACCCCGAGCTCGTCGGCGAGGTCCTCGCCGTCCTCCGGGACCTCGCGAAGTCGGGGACGACGATGGTCGTCGTCACCCACGAACTGGGCTTCGCCCGGGAAGTCGCCGACACCGTCGTCTTCCTCGACGCCGGCCGCGTCGTCGAACAGGGCTCGCCCGAAGCCGTCCTCGACCACCCCCAGCACGCCCGCACGCGGGCCTTCGTGGAGAAAGTCCTTTGATGAAACCACTGAAAGTACGTGTCTTCCTGCTCGCTTCGGTCTTCGCGCTGACCGCGTGCGGCAGCCCCGAAGCGGCCACCGGAACCGCGGCCCAGCCCGGCGGCGTCAACATCACCGCGAACCAGAACCGCGTCCGGGCGCAGAAGGTCGACGCGATCGCCGCGCTCGTCCCGGCCGGGATCCGGACGCGCGGCTCGCTGGTCGTCGGGACCACCGGCAACGGCACCCCGCCGCTGTCGTTCCGCGCGGACGACGACAAGACGGTCATCGGCGTCGAGCCCGACCTGGCGCAGCTGGTCGCCGACGTGCTCGGGCTGAAGCTCGACCTGCGGGCGTCGTCGTGGGAGAACCTGTTCCTGTCGGTGGAGAACCGGCAGTTCGACGCCGGGTTCTCGAACATCACGGTGACCGAGGAACGCAAGGACAAGTACGACTTCGCGACCTACCGCAAGGACACGATCGCGTTCGAGGTCCGCGCCGAGAAGAACCTCGCCGTGCGGGAGGCGAAGGACATCGCCGGGCTCACCGTGGGCGTCGGCGCGGGGACCAACCAGGAGCAGATCCTGCTGCGCTGGGACCAGCAGAACAAGACAGCCGGCCTGGCCCCGGTGAAGTTCCAGTACTACCAGGCGACCTCCGACTACTACCTCGCGCTGCAGTCCGGCCGCATCGACGCCTACGTCGGCCCGAACCCGACGTCGGCCTACCACGTGGCGGTGGAGGGCAAGACGAAGATCGTGGGCACGGTCTCCGGCGGCGGCACGATCCCGGCCGACATCGCGGCGATGACCAAGAAGGACGACGGCCTGGTGAAGGCGCTGCAGCAGGCACTGGACACCGTGATCAAGAACGGCCGGTACGCCGAGGTGCTCAAGCGCTGGAACCTGACGTCGGAGGCGTTGCCGGCGTCGGAGGTCAACCCGCGGGGGCTGCCGCGCAAGTGAACGGGCGCCTGGGTCAGGGGGTACGGAACGCCCGGCGGTAGGCGCCCGGAGTCGTTCCCACCTGCGCGCGGAACCGGCGCCGCAGGTTGACCGCCGACGTCAGGCCGACGCGGGCGGCGATGGCCTCCACCGGCAGGTCCGTCTCCTCCAGCAGCGTGCGGGCCTCTGTCACCCGGCGCGCCAGCAGCCACGCGCCGGGGCTCGTGCCGAGCTGGCCGGCGAAGCGCCGGGCCAGCGTGCGGGGCGAAACACCGGCGTGCGCCGCCAGGTCCGCCACCGACAACGGCGTCCCGAGCCGGTCGCCCGCCCAGGCGAGGAGCCCGTCCAGGGCGTCCGGCGGCGGGGGCGGCGGGGCGAACTGCACCTGGCCGCCTTCGCGGTGGGGCGGCATCACCATGTGCCGCGCGACCAGCGCGGCGTGCGCGGCGCCGTGGTCCTTCCGGACGAGGTGCAGGCACAGGTCGATCCCCGCGCCGGCCCCGGCGCTCGTGGCGACGTCGCCGTGGTCGACGTACAGCACGTCCGGCTCCACGCGCACCCGCGGGAACTCGCGCCGCAGCTGCTCGGCGCGGCCCCAGTGGGTCGTCGCGGACCGGCCGTCCAGCAGGCCCGTGCGGGCGAGCGCGAACACCCCGGAGCAGATGGTGACGAGCCGGGCGCCCCGCGCGTGGGCCCGCAGCAGCGCGCGGCGGACGCGCGCGGGCAGCGGCGCCTCCACCGGTGCCCAGCCGGGGATGATCACGGTGTCGGCGGAGTCCAGCGCCGCCAGCCCGCGCGAGACGGACATCGCGTACCCGGCCGTCGTCGGCACCGGGCCTGGCGTCTCCGCGCAGACCTCGAACTCGTAGTGCCGCGGCACCCCGGCCCGCGGCGTGCCGAAGACCTCGGCGGCGCAGCCGAGCTCGAACGTCGACTGCACCGGCCGCACCAGGGCCACCACGCGATGCATGGCAAGAAAGTACCCCAAGGTGTCTTCCCGGACACTGGTCCGGCCTCGGCCCGAGCGGGCACCGTGGCGGTCATGCACCCCGAGATCCTCGACCAGGACGGCTACACCTGGTCCACCGTCAAGGAAGCACCCGTCCGCGAACTCTTCCCCGGCATCCGCCTGCGTCCACTGTGGACCGGACCCACCGGCGCGCACGCGAACGTCCTGGAGATGGACGCCGGCACGTCGTGGCCGCGCAAGGACGTCCACGAACCCGGCCCGGAGGAGGTCTACGTCGTCGCGGGCACGTTCAACGACGGCGCGCGCGACCACCCGGCGGGCACGTTCCTGCACGCGCCGGCCGGGACGTGGCACGTGCCCGCGAGCGCCACCGGATGCACCCTGTTCCTCTTCTACCCGGAGGGCTGAACGCCCCGGCGCCGGTCCTTCGGCCTGGCGGCTCTGGTGCGGAGCGATCCACTGCGGTACAACCGGAGGCGTGGCCGAGCGCGTACGGCGCCCCGACCAGCATGCCGCGGTGGAACGGGATGTGCTGGTGCGGTACCTCGACGCGTGGACGGCGAAGGCGCTGCGCTCCCAGCGCGGCGGCACGTACGTCGAGTGCGGCGGGTTCGCGGCCGACGCGCTCCGGGTCTTCGGCGAGTTCTCCGACCGGCTCGACGGGCACCACCTGGAGCTGGTGGTCGTCGGTTCGGCCGTGCCGGAAGGAGTGCTGGCGGGCCTCACCGTGCGGGTCGCCGACGATCCCCGTGACCTCGGGGTCACCGGGCCGGTGCTGACCCATTTGGACGGTCCCGGGGCGTGGCCGCTGGTCGCGCCGATGGCCCGCGGCAAGGGGCACGAGGTCGTGGTCACCGCGCCGGCGGGGGATCACGGCGACCACGGCTGCGCGATCGAACTGGTCGCCGAAGACGGCGAAGCGCGCGTGCTCGTGTTCGTCACGGCGGACGAGAAGCACCTCGCGACGTTCAAAAGCGAGCTGTGGGCGGTGGACGAGTTCGCGGGCATCCGCTACCGCGACCCGCGTGACGCCGAGGGGATCCTGGTCGACATCTCGCTTACGCCGCAGCTGCTGCCGTTGCGGCGGGCCCTGCTGGCGGAACTGACGCGGCGGGGGAGCCGGACGGTCGCGGAGCTGCAGCGGTTCACGCTGCTGGAGACGATCTACCGCCCGGAGGACGCGATCGGGGCACTGACGTCGGCAGTGACGGCGGGGGAGGTCACGCGGGATCCGGAGAAGGGCCGGCTGACGCCGCGGACCGTGGTCGGCCTCCCGTAGCCGGTCGTGAGGGGGAAACAGGGTTGGAACACTGTTCCCGCTCACGACGGCCGCGGCGGGGAGTCGGTCTCGAGGGCGGCTTCGCGCAGGGCCGCGGCGACCCGGGCCGCCGCGTCGGACAGGGGGCGCGGGAGGTGGGCGAGCAGGACCCGGCGTTGCTCACCGGGACCACCGCGGACGGCCAGCACGCGCACCCCGGCCGGCACGACGGCGCCGAGTGACCCGGGCACCGTCGTGATGCCGCAGCCGGCGGCGACGAGGTGCAGTTTCGCGAGCCAGTCGCGGGCGGTGTGGGCGATCTCGGGCCGTTCGTCCAGGCCGGGCCACACCCCCAGCACACGGTCGTCGCCCGAACCCGCGATCCAGCGTTGCCCGCGCAGGTCGGCCACGTCGACGTACTCCCGGCGGGCGAGCGAATGGCTCGCCGGGACGGCCACCCGCAGGCTGCGCTCGGCCAGGGTGTGCAGGACCAACGCCGGGGTTTCGGTGTCCGGTGGGCGGAACGGCGGCGCCGAGGCCACCAGCGCGAGATCGAGGGTGCCGGCGCGCAGCGCGCGGACCAGCGCGGGCGTGCCGCCTTCCCGGCTGAGCACGGTGATCGCCGGGTGCGTGCGCCGCAGGGCGGTCAGCGCCCGGGGCAGCAGGTCGGCCCCGGCGGTGGGGAACCAGCCCAGCCGGACCGTGCCCTGCTCGCCGGGCAGCCCGGCCAGCTCGCGCGCGGTGGCGTCGAGCTGGTCGAGGACACCGGCGGCGCGGCGCACCACGATCTGCCCGGCCGAGGTGAGCCGCACGCCGTCGTGGCGCCGTTCGAGCAACGGCGTTCCCGCCGCGCGCTCCAGCGACGCGATCTGCCGGGAGACCGCGGACTGCGTGTAGCCGAGCGCGGTGGCCGCGGCGGTGAGCGTGCCGCGCTCGGCCACCTCGCGGAACACCCGCAGCGCGGTCAGGGAAGCGTCGGCGATGGTCATGACGTACACGCATACCAGGTCTGCGGATCTTTCGCTTTTCGCATGGCCGAGCCGGATCTAGCTTGGAGTCGTGAACACGACCCCGAAAGTCGCTCTCGTCACCGGTGCCACCCAGGGCCTCGGCCTCGCCCTGGTCGAAGGTCTCGCGGCCCGGCTGTCCACAGCGGACACCGTCTACCTGACCGGCCGCGACGCCGGGCGCGTCACCCAGGCCGTCGAAGCCGTGCCGGCCGGCGGCGCCGAGGTCCGCGGTGAGGTCCTCGACGTCGCCGAGCCCGATGCGCCCGGCCGCCTCGCCGCGAAGCTGGCCGATCGGCACGGCGGCGTCGACATCGTGCTCGGCAACGCCGTCATGCGCGTCGGGCCCGACGACGACCCGCGCGCGATCGCACGCGACTACGCCGAGGTCAACAACTTCGGCACCACCCGGCTGCTGCGCGCTTTCGCGCCGATGCTGCGCGACGGTGGCCGGTTCCTCGTCGTGGCCAGCTCGTTCGGGACGCTGAACCACCTGGCGCCCGCGCTGCACGACCGGTTCGACGGACTGTCCTCATTGGACGAAGTGGACCAGCAGGTCGCCGCCTGGCGCGACGCGGTCGAGGACGGCAGCGCCCGCGCCGGCGACTGGCCGGGCTTCGTCAACATCCCGTCCAAGATCGGCCAGGTCGCGGCGGTGCGCACCCTCGCCGCCCGACGCCGTGAGGGCGACCTGGCGCGCGGCATCCTGCTCGCCGCCGTCTGCCCCGGGATGATGAACACGCCGACGTCCGCCCTGTGGTGGGACGTCAGTGCCGCGCCGAGCCCGGCGCAAGCGGCGGATCCCTTGCTGGACCTCGTGTTCCGGCCCGTCGATCCCGCTCAGTACGGCGAGCTGGTCCGCCACGGCGCCGTCCTGCCCTGGCGCTAGCCGAGCGTGGCGTCCAGCGAGCGCGACAGGACCGCGTCCAGGGCGGCCAGCGTCCCGCCGTCGAGCACGAGGTGGCCGGCGGCGATGTTGGCCTCCAGGTGGTCCGCACTCGCGGTGCCGGGGATGAGGTGGACGTTCGGGGCGTGGTGCAGCAGCCACGCCAGGCCGATCTGCGCCGGCGTGTGGCCGAGTTCGCGGGCGGCCGCCTGCACCGCGGGCTCGTCGGTCACCTTCGGCAGGCTCGGGAAGGCGCCGCCGAGCGGGAAGAACGGGACCCAGGCGATGTCGTGCTCGAGGCAGAGCGCGAGCATGTCCTCGTCTTCGCGGCCGACGAGGCTGTAGGCGTTCTGCACGCACGCGATGCCGGCCGGGAGCGCCCGGCGCAGGATGTCGAGGGTGACGCTGCTGAGGCCGATCGCGCCGATCTTGCCCTCGTCGCGCAGGGCGGTCATCACCGCGAGCTGGTCGTCGAGGCCGACGAGCTGGTCGCCCTCGGCCACCACGCCGGGCCGGCGGTCCGCGCGGCGCAGGTTCACCAGCGGGATGCGGTCGAGGCCGAGGGCCCGCAGGTTGTCCTCGACGCTGGCCCGCAGCTCCTCGGGCTTTTGCGCCAGGCGCAGCGGGATCGGGCCGCCGGGGTCGGGGTCGGCCCCGACCTTGCTGGCGATCAGGACGTCGTCCTCGGGCCGGACGGCCTCGCGGACGACGTCGTTGACGAAGCCGTTGCCGTAGAACTGCGCGGTGTCGACGTGGTCGACGCCGAGGTCGAAGGCCCGGCGCAGCAGCGCGACGGCCGCGGCGCGGTCGCCGTGGAGGCGTTCGAGCTGCATCGCCCCGTACCCGACGCGGGAGACGGTCCGGCCGGCGAGCGCGCCGGCGCCACCCGGTCGCGGGGCACTTTCGGTGGAAGGCATGGGTAGTCCCGTCCTCGTGCGATGATGGTGAAGCGGAGGAACCTCCGCTAAGCCGACCGTAGCACAACCGGAGGTACCTCCGCTTTGACTCCGCCCGAACCTGACCGCCCGGTCCGCTCCGACGCGCGCCGCAACCGGGAAAAGCTCGTCGCGGTCGCGCGGGCGGCCTTCGCGACCGCCGACGGCACCGTCGCGCTGGAGGCGATCGCCCGCGAGGCCGGCGTCGGGATCGGCACGCTCTACCGCCACTTCCCGACCCGCGAGGCGCTCGTCGAGGCCGTCTACGCGGCCGAGCTGGACGACGTCACCGCGAGTGCCCCGGCGCTGCTCGAACAGCTCCCGCCGGAGGCCGCGCTCCGCGCGTGGATGGACCGCTACGCGGCTTTCGTGGAGACGAAGCGCGGAATGGCCGACGTCCTGCGCGCGAGCATGGCGTCCGGCCGCATCGCAACCCCGGCAACGCGCCGCCGCATCACCGCGGCGATCGGCGCGATCCTCGACGCGGGAGCCCGCGCGGGCACGCTGCGCGCGGGCGTCGACCCGGAAGACGTGACCCTGATGCTGCTCGGCGTGTTCCTGTCCACTTCGGCCGTCCAGGACGCGGAGCGGGTCGGCCGGATGCTCGACCTGATCCTCGACGCCGTGCGCCCGGTGCCCGGCACGCCTTGACCCGGCACAGCCGCGCACCCGGCTTTCTCCGCCTTTCCGGAAACGCGCCGAAGACGGCATTCACGGTGAAGCTGACGGACGGCGGGCCATCCCGAGCCCGCCGCCCTTCCGCGGGGAAGCCCCTCGGTAGCACGTTCCGCGGAAATCGGCGGGCGATCAGTCGCCCGAACGGGGTTGCGGAAACGCACAGTATCCGGACCGGCGGGATTGATCCGCCATGCGGACCCTCACAAATCCCGTTTCGTGTTGCATGATGATTACTCCCCCGATCGTGGGGGCGTGTCGTGAGGGAGGACCTGACATGGGACAGGCTCGGGGCGAAGTCACCACGAGGATGGTCGATCTGAGCACGTTCCCCTTGGCCGAACTGCGCGGGAGTGACGACCCGGCGCTCCTCCGATCACTGCGGCAGCTCGCCGGCCGCGCCGAGTGCAGCCGGACCGGGGTGCTCCAGAACCAGGCACCGGACGCACGCTGAGCAGGGTTTAGGGAACCTGCGACCCGATGCTGGACACCCACCGGGTGTCACTGACGAACCTCGACGCGATGGCCGCGGGGCGGAGTGACGCTGCCGTCGTCGCGCAGCTCGGGCAAGCCGACCGCAGCCGGCGGCTGACGTTGCTGCGCGCGGTCCTCGACAGTGCGGCCGAGCTGAAGCCCGCGATGTCCCCGCTGCCGCCGCTCGACGAGGCGTGGGCGTTGCTGATCGAGGCGCAGCACTGTGATCCCGCCGCGACCGACCGCGTCCTCGCGCACCCCCACACCGGCCTGTGGGCGGCGAACGTCCTGCAGCGGCTGGCCGGTGGCGGGCTCGGCGACCCGCCGCTGTGGGCCGATCTCGGGGGCCTGCACCGGCTCGCCACCGCCGCGGCGATCCGCGCCGGGCACGACTTCCGCTCCCGGGTTCCGGTGTGGCGCGGCCGGCTCATGCTGCCCACCCTCGGGCTCGCCGACGTCCGCAGCCGCCGGGAATGGGATTTCGCGCAGGTGCACGCCGAACGCGGCCACGTCCTCGTGCGGGGCCCGGCCGGCAGCGTGCAGCTGCCCGACGACAGTTCCGCCGACGGCCCGGGCTGGTCCGCCCTGCGCACCGTCCGCGCCGGTGACGGCGAGTTCGTCCTCGACGACCTCGACCCGTACCGCGAGTTCGACGGGCCCGTCCCGCCGCAGCGCCTCGACGCCGGCGAAGTGACGCGATGGGCGGAAATCCTGGGCGACACCTGGCAGCTGCTGACCGAGCACCACCCCGCGATCGCGGCCGAGCTGACCGCGGGGCTCACCACCCTCGTGCCGAGAGCGGCGATCGACCGGTTCACCCCCTACAGCGCGTCCCACAACGACGTCTTCGGTTCAGTGGTGCTGTCGCGCCCACCGGACGCGACGACGTTCGCGGCCACCCTGGTGCACGAGTTCCAGCACAACAAGCTCGGCGTCCTGCTGGTCCTCGTCGATCTGCTCGATCCCGCCGGGGACAACGACTCCCCGCGCCTCTACGCACCGTGGCGCGATGATCCGCGGCCGGCCGTCGGTCTGCTCCACGGCGCGTATTCCTTCCTGGGCGTGACCGCGTTCTACCGCGGGCACTACCCCGTCGAAAAAGGATTGGCGGCGAGGGCCGCGCAGTTCGAGTTCGCCTACCGGCGCGAGCAGACGGCCCACGCCGTGCGCACCTTGCTCGCGGAATCGGTCCCGTCGGCACTGGGGCGCCGGTTCCTGACGATCGCGGGGGAGCGGCTGCGCGAGTGGGGCACCGAGCCGCTGCCGGACGACATCGGGCACGCGGCCGGGCGGGCCACGCTCGATCACCGCCTGACCTGGCGGCTGCGGCACCTGCGGGTCGCGGACCGGGTCGTGGCGGAGCTGGCCGAGGCCTGGCTGCGGAACCGGCCGTGCCCGCCCGTCCCGGCGGTGCCGCCGGCTTTGGTGCCCGCACCGGGTTCCGCCGGGCACGCCCGGCTCACGCTCACCAGGACCTGGCTGACCGACCCGGACCTGTACGACGTCTACCGCGCCGAACCGGAGCTGGCGATGGCCGAGATCAGCGGGATGTCCGCCGCGGACCTGGCCCTCGTCGACGGCGACACCGTGACCGCGGCCGACCGCTACCGGCGGCGGCTCACGACCACTCCCGGCTCGACGGCCACGTGGGCCGGGTTCGCCTTGGCGACCCGGCACCCGGTGCTGCTGAGCCGTCCGGAACTCGTGCGGGCGGTGCACCGGGAAGTCCTGCGGCAGCGCGGGGTCGCGCCGGACCCCGACCGGCTCGCCCGCTGGCTCGGCTGACCCGCGACGGAAAAAGCCCCCGGTCGAGGGAATGGATTCCCTCGACCGGAGGCCCGTGTGTCCGGTGGCCCGGTGCTAGATCTGCATCGGGTCGATGTCGCAGTTGGCGCGGTGGTTGAACTGCGCGTCCGCGGTCGCCGGGTGCTCCGAGCCGAGGACCTGGCGCAGCCGCTGGACCGCGTTCAGCTGGAGACCGTCCGCTTCTTCGCCGCGGCCGAGCCCCCGCAGGTCGAGTGCCTGGTTGACCAGCAGCGCCAACGTCGACGGGTGGTCCGCGCCGAGCACCCGCTCGGAACGTTCGAGCGTCGCCTGATCGAGTGCGTAAGCGCCTTCGTAGTCACCCGATTCGGCGAGGTCGCTCGCGTGGTTCGTCGCGCAGACCAACGTGAACGGGTGGTCCGCACCGAGCGCTTCGGTCATGTCGGCCAGTGCTCGTTCGCCCAGTTCGCGTGCCTGCTCGACGGAACCGAGCAGGCGCAGCGTGACCGCGAGGTTGGTCGCGGCGGCCACGCTGAACGGGTGCTTTTCGCCCCAGCTCGCTTCGTAGAGGCCCTTGACGTGGTCGCCGAGCCGCCGCGCCTCGGCGAGGTTGCCGTCCTGGCGGTGCTCGATCGACAGGTCCATCGTCGCCGACATCGCGTCGGGGTGGGATTCCCCGTACTTGGTGACCAGCCCGTCGGTGGCCTCCATGGCCAGGGTGAGCGCCTTCTTGTCGCGGTGCAGACCCGCTTTGCGGTAGGCGATCGCGAGGTTCTTGATGGCCGCGAGGGTCATCGGGTGCCGGCCGCCCAGCTGCGAGCGCATCCGGCGGACGGTGTCCTCCTGCTCGGTGCGCGCCCGCAGGTAGTCGCCCGTCTCGCGCAGGTCGACCGACCAGTTGTCCAGGGTCAGCAACGTGTGCCGGTGGTCCGCGCCCAGGACGGTCTGCTTGCGCTGCGCCGTCCGCTCGTCGAGGTCGCGGGCGGCGGCGAAGTCGCCGACCAGCCGCAGGCTGAGCGCGTAGTTGTTGGCCGCGGCGAGCGTGTCCGGGTCTTCGTCACCGAAGCGGTCCAAAGCACTCAGGTAGGCGAACTCGTTCATCTGGCGCGCCCGCTCGAAGTCACCTTTGGCGCGCAGATCCGAGGCGACGCCGTGCATGGTGAGCAGCGTTTCCTCGTGCGTTTCGCCCAGGGTTTCCTGCATCAGCGCCAAGGTCCGCTCCGCGACGGTGCGGCCCTCTTCGAACCGGCCGAGCGCGCGCAGCATGCGTCCCCACCACCGCGAGACGACGAGCGTGTCGGGGTGTTTTTCGCCGAGCTTCTCGTTCCAGAACTGCGCGTAGTCCTGGGCCATTTCGAGGGCACCCGCGGGGTCGCCGAACGCGAAGAGGTAGTTGACCGCGTTGATCGCCATCCGGCGCACCCAGCGGTCGGTGCAGTTGCGGGCGTCGACGGCCCGGATGTGCGGGAGCAGTTCGGCGTAGCGCGACCAGTAGTCCACCGAGTCGGGCTGCTTGGGGTCGCGGTTGGCGAGCAGCAGGTGGGCGGTGTGGCGCACCCGCTCCTGGTCGTCCGGCCCGAGTTTGTTGCGCAGCACCAGCTGGACGAGGCGGTGCAGCTGCAACGTGTCGCTGCGGTGGTCGATCTTGGCGAGGCTGTAGCGGTTGATCTCGCGGATCGCGCGGCCCAGCTGGATGGGGTCGCCCAGGGTCTGCTCGAGCGCCTCGGAAGTCGGGACGTTGCGGACCCCGCTGAACATCGCGCGCGGAATGGGCTCCGGCGAGAAGAAGGCACACACTTCGAGCAGTTCCAGCGCGCCGGGGTTCTCGTCGCGCAGCCTGTCCAGCGAAACGTTCCACGCGGCTTCGACCGCGACGTCGTAGTCCGCCGGCGGCCGGGACTGGAGGAGTTCGGTGCGCTTGTTCTCGAACAGTTCCAGGTACTCGTCGGTCGCCATGCCGGTTTCGGCGCGCCAGGCCGCGGCCTGTTCGACGGCCAGCGGCAGGTCGCCCAGCACGGTGGCCAGCCGGTCGGCGTCCTCGTCGGCGAGGTCGCGGTTGCGCCGCTGGAGCAGTTCCCGGCTTTCCGAGCGCCGGAAGACGTCCACCTCGACCGCCTGCGAAACTTCGGACCACTGCGGGTTCCGGGACGTGACGAGGATGTGGCCCTCACCGCGCCGCGGCCAGAACCGGCGGACGTCCTCGGGCCGGTCGGCGTTGTCGAACACCAGCAGCCAGCGGCGATAGGGTTCGCCGCCGCCCAGTGCCTCCAGCACGGCGGGCACCGCGGTGTCCACCGACTGCTCCACCGGAAGATCGAGCCGCTTCGCCAGTTTTACCAGCGACGCCTGGATTTCCGAAGGGTTCTCCGAGGGAATCCACCAGATCAGGTCGTATTCTTCGGCGTGCCGGTAGACGTATTCGACCGCGATCTGGGATTTGCCGATGCCGCCCATCCCGTGCAGCGCACCGGGCAGTACGGCCGTACGGGTCGATTTGGAGAGTTCACCGTGCAACGCGCGCAGGATGTCTCCGCGCCCGATGAAGTTGACGTTGCGCAGCGGAACGCCGCCCCAGACGGCGGGCTGCTGGCCGGAGTGGCGGACCTCAGTGCCCGCCTCCGAACTCGTGGTGGTCACT
Organism: Amycolatopsis sp. NPDC051106; assembly: GCF_040682775.1. Classification (NCBI taxonomy): domain Bacteria; kingdom Bacillati; phylum Actinomycetota; class Actinomycetes; order Pseudonocardiales; family Pseudonocardiaceae; genus Amycolatopsis; species Amycolatopsis sp. NPDC051106. Next base: position 24,145 of record NZ_JBFBBQ010000048.1, read on the forward strand.
GAAATCCCTCGAGGCTTGATCGGTTCAGCTTGCGAATCGGATGCGGCGGACCTTACATCACCGTCAATCGCGCGCGGCGCGAGGTCGTTACGGGTGTTTCGGAACCGGTCCAAGGCTTCACCCAATCGGTTCGCCCTCCGGGTGTACGGTCCTGAGAGGGCTCTCAAAGTGTCACGCTGAACAGTCAACAAGGGTTCAGTGTGCGACGTAACCGCCGGTAGGTTTACTTCATCGGGCCTGCTCAGCACATCGCGCAGATTCGCCACCACCGGTTCTCGCGGGCCCAGGACGTCCTGGACCACCCGTTGGACCCGGGCGGTGTCCGCGCGCGACACCAGAGCCAGCAACCGCCGCCGCAGTCCCGGCGCGAAGTCGTACTCCACCGGGCTTCCGCCGTCCGGGTCCGGGGGGACCCGGTGCAGCAACCGGCTCAGCAGGATTTCCGCCAGGTGAGCGGGCCGCGCCTGGTGCATCAGGGTTCCGTGCACCGCCTGCATCACACGCAGGGTGAGCGGTGCCGCGGCCAGCAACCCGGCCAATCGGATCGCGGGCGAAGTGCCCGTGGCGAGGAACTTTTCCAGCCTTTCGGTGGGTGAAGGTGGTTCCTCAGTATGCTCCGCGTCATCCGCGATGTCTTCGTTCATAGGGGGGACCAGTACGGGGAGCCGCACGCCGGGAGTACCGGAGACCAGTTCGGCCCAGCGGCGCACGTGCCGGGGTTCCAGTTCCAGCACCGGGATCGGGTTCGCGGTGCCGGGGCGGACACCGCGCAAGGTCTGTGACACCACGCTCACGCCTGTCCAGCTCCAGCGTTCGGCAGGCAGGAGGTGGAAGAGCGTCACCGGGCAGGTTTTGGCCCACAGCGACAGGACCTCGAACATCGACCCGCTGCGCCACGCGGGGCCGACGCCGTCGCTGAGCACCACGATGACGCGCCGCCCGGTGGGGTCGGCCAATTGCGCCGGCTCGCAGCCGGTGCCCGGTGCGGTTTCCACGGACCGCACGACGGAATCGTCGGTGTCCACCGAAACCGTCTTGACGTCGGAAAACGCGCCCTGCCTTTCCAGCAGGGCGCGAAAGGCGCGGGAAGTGCGTTCCCAGAGCACCATGGAAGAACCGCGGTCGACGACCAGCACGACCTCGAACGGGTGACCGCGAGAGGGCCGGTGCACCGGTAGCCAGACCTTGGTTTCCGCCGCGGCGATCGCGGTCTCTTCCTCGTCCAGTTCGGTTCGGTGCTTCAGGCGGACGACGCGGTTCAGCGGCCGCAGCGCCTTCGCCAGTCCCTGGGGCAGGCTCGGCGGAACCACCCGGGTCGGCGGGGTCGCCAAGGGTTTCGGCCGCGCGCGCGGCCGGACCGGGACCGGTTCGAGGGGGAGCGGGGGCGGTTCCGGGTGCTCCGGCGGCCGCGCCGGGTCCGGGCGGACCGGCGGCGGGTGCTCGGCGCGGAACTCCGGTGGCGGCTCGGGTTCCGGTTCCGGCTCGGGTGGGGCTGGTGGCGGGCGTTCGGGACGCGGCCGTGGTTCCGTTTCCGCGCGCGGCGGTTCGCTCGCCGCGATGCGGGCGGCGAGCCAGACCGCGTCGGCGATCTCGTTCGCGCTGAGCGCCTCGGTGGCGAGGCGGTCGACCGGGTCGGCCATTCCTCAGTCCGTTCCCCGGACGTTGAGCCGCCGCCACAGGGTGTCGCGCAGGACCTCCCAGTTCGCGTCGTGCTGGTGCGCGCCCGAGGTCGTCAGGTGCAGGGCGTTGAGCAGCTGGTCGTTGGCGAGGCCGCCTTCCTGCCCGCTGCTGGTGAGGAACTCGTGGATGAGGTCGTCGCTGCGCGGCGGGACGTCGCGGAAGTGCGCGGCCACCATGCTCACCAGCTCTTCGAAGCCGGGCTGCGGCATGTCGAGCCGCAGGCAGCGGCGCAGGAACGCGGGCGGGAAGTCCCGTTCGCCGTTGCTCGTCACGACCACGACCGGGAAGGCACGGCACTGGACGTGGCCTTCGCGCACGGTCGCCCGGCCGCCGCGGTCGTGCGTGAAGACGGTGACCTCGGGCTGGCCGGCGGCGATCCGGGTCAGCGGCTGGATTTCGAAGTCGCCGTCCTCGAACACCGACAGCAGGTCGTTGGGCAGGTCGATGTCCGACTTGTCGAGCTCGTCGATCAGGAGCACGCGCGGCCGGTCGTAGGGGAGCAGAGCGGTGCCGAGCGGGCCGAGGCGGACGAACCCGCCGATGTCCGCGCCCTCCTCGGTCGCCGCGGCCTGGACGCGGCCGATGGCGTCGTAGGTCCACATCCCGTCGCGGGACACGGTGCGGCTGCTGATCGGCCAGCGCAGCACGGGGCCGAGTCCCAGCTCCCGCGCGATCTTGTAGGCCAGGCTGGACTTCCCGGTACCGGGGTTGCCGGTGACCAGCAGTGGGCGCCGCAGGTACAAGGCGGCGTTGACGGTCAGGACCTCTTCGAGCGTCGCGTCCCGCGACGAGGCGACGGCCGGCACCCCGAGCCGGCGGACGAACTCGGCGTCGGTCACCGGCGGGACGGGCAGCGCCGGCCCGCCGTCGAAGGTGCGCCAGCTGGGCGCGGCGGGCAGCTCGGGAGCGTCCTCACCGGCCGGCGGCGGCAGCCCGTGACCGCGGTAGACGCACCATGGCGGGATCTCGGCACCGCTCATCGGGCGGGCACCTCCTCGATCGGGGCCGCGGGGGGATCCTGCGGCTCGACGGGTCTGTCCGGGTCGTCCCAGAGGAGCGAAACCCGGCTGCCCACGTGGGAATCGGGCCGGGCCGCCTGCCGGGCCCGGCTGCGCAGCAGGCGCAGGTGTTCGACGAGCTCGGGCAGGAAGTCGCGCAGGGACTTGATCTCCGCCTCGAACGCCGAGCGCGCGGCTTCGGTGCGGTGCCAGATCATCACCGGGATCCCGGTCCGGACGCCGACCAGCACCTCGCCGGGGTCCGCGCCGTCCGGCACCGAACGCAGCACGAGCGACACGACCTTCTTCTGCTCGGCCAGTTTCGCGTCGAGCGCGGTCAGGTGCCGCCGCTTCGCGCCGTCGCTCCACAGCCAGTGCTCTTCGGGTGTCGTCAGCCCGGCGGGCACCTTCTTGAGCAGGTCCCACCGCCGTCGCCATTCGCGGTGCCAGCGGGGCGAGCGCGCGCGGTCGAGGCTGCGGACGACCACCTGGTAGTGCAGCCCCAGCGGACGCGGCAGCGAACTGCCCTCCTCCAGGTCCCACTGGTCCACGGGCAGGTTCAGCAGCTCGTACGGGAGCAGGAACTCGATCCGGATCGCGGAGGCGTCCCTGGCCCAGCCGGTCTCGGCCGCGGTGACCAGGTCGGCGACGTGCGCGCGGACGGCGTCGAGGTCGCCGGTGAACGGCTCGCTGCGCCGGGGCCGCCAGCCGGTCGGATCGTTGTGCCGCCAGTGCACGACGACGAGCCGGCCGGCGTCGAGCAGGTCCGGTTCGATGCGGACCACGAGGTAGGCGACGACCTCCTCCGGCGTGGCGGGTTCGGTGGCCTGAGCCAGCCGGACGGCCAGGATCTGCTCGGTCACGCCCAGCCGCGCGGCCTGCCGGTCGTTCCAGTCGCGCAGACCTTCGGCACGCTGGTCGCCGGCCGCGGCCGCGAGGTACTCGACGAACAGCAGCAGCGGCGGAATCCCGTCCGGCTGCGCGTTCATCCGTTCGAGCGTCGCCAGTGCGTCCGCCGGCCGGTGGTCGGCCGAGGTCAGCTCGGCCGCGGGCCCGGCGGCGGCACGCACGAGTTCGGCCAGCCGGCTGCTGGGGTTCTCGCCGAGCAGGTTCAGCAGTTCCCGCCGGTCGTACTCGGTGACCAGATCGAGAGTGGCCATGTCTTCGACGGCGGCCCGCGCCCGTTGCACGGGGATGGACCCGGGCTCCATCTGTTCGACGGCATCGACGAAGGCCGCGAGCGCCCGCGGGTGCTGCCGCCGGCAGGCCTGCACGATGCCGATCAGGCTCGCCCGGGTGGTCGGCAGATCCTCGACGACGAGCGGCATGCCGAGGTGGTCGGCCAGCAGTTCGAGACAGAGGCGCCGGCTGCCGGAATCGCGCAGGCACGGGATCTGCTCCAGGCAGTCGATGAGGAACGCGAGGGAACTCGGGTACTCAGAGCCGCTCCACGACGTCACCCCGCCCCCTCCCGCACCCTCCGGAAGTAACGGAATATCCCAGTAGTACCGGCGGGGACAACCGCTGAGGTGCTATCTCAACCGGACGGCCTATTGCAAGCGGCCGGACGGAGCCGGGGTTCTGGCGCTTCGTGACTGCTCTTCACGAGACGGCCGCGGCCGAGCGGAGCCGCGTCTGAGTGTCTTCCATCCACCGCAGTACGTCCGACCAGTGATCCACATCGTCGACGGTGATGGGGTTCTTCGCGTCGATCCGTTCCGGATCCCGGTCGGCTTCGTGCGCGATTCGGTTGCCCCGTTCGACAGTGCCGACCTGCAGCCGTTCGAGGTACCGGCGGATCTCCGCGAAAAGAACGGGCCCGGCCGATCCCGAAGGATCAGCCGGGCCCGTCACCGAACCGGAATCAGACCAGGTCGAACCGGTCCAGCTCCATGACCTTCGTCCACGCCGCCACGAAGTCCGACACGAACTTCTCGCGCGCGTCGTCGCTTGCGTACACCTCGGACAGTGCCCGCAGCTGGGAGTTCGACCCGAACACCAGGTCGACCGCCGTTGCGGTCCACTTCAGCTTGTCCGTGCTCGCGTCGAGGATCTCGTACACGTTCTCCTCGGACTCCGATGCCTTCCAGCGCGTCCCCGGGGAAAGCAGGTTGGCGAAGAAGTCGTTCGTGAGCACGCCCGGGCGGTCGGTGAAGACGCCGTGCTGCGTGGTGCCCGTGTCCAGCGCGCGCAGCCCGCCGACCAGGACCGTCATCTCCGGGGCCGTCAGGTTGAGCATGTACGCGCGCTCGACCAGGAGCGTCTCCGGCTGGAGCTTCTCGCCCGCCCGCAGGTAGTTGCGGAACCCGTCGGCGCGCGGCTCGAGCACCTTGAACGAGTCCGTGTCCGTCTGCTCCTGGGTCGCGTCCGTGCGGCCCGGGTGGAACGGCACGGTCGTCTCGACGCCGGCGTCGCGCGCCGCCTTCTCGACCGCCGCCGAGCCCGCCAGGACGATCAGGTCCGCCAGCGAGATCTGCGCGCCGCCCGCCTCGTTGAACTCGCGCTGGATGCCCTCGAGCTTCGACAGGACCGTCGCGAGCTGCTCCGGCTGGTTGACCTCCCAGTTCCGCTGCGGCTCGAGGCGGATGCGGGCACCGTTCGCGCCACCGCGCTTGTCGGTGGAGCGGAAGCTCGCGGCCGACGCCCACGCGGTCGACACCAGCTGGGACACCGAAAGACCGGACTCCAGCACCTTCGCCTTGAGAGCGGCGATGTCGGCGTCACCGACGAGCTCGCCCTCGACGGCCGGCACCGGGTCCTGCCACAGCTGCGGCTCGGCGACCCACGGGCCGAGGAAGCGGCTGACCGGGCCCATGTCGCGGTGCAGCAGCTTGTACCACGCCTTGGCGAACGCCAGCGCGAACTCGTCCGGGTTCTCCAGGAACCGGCGCGAGATCGGGCCGTAGACCGGGTCGAAGCGCAGCGACAGGTCCGTCGTCAGCATCGTCGGCTTGTGCTTCTTGGTGGGGTCGTACGGGTCCGGGATGATCTCCGGGGCGTCCTTGGCGACGTACTGCTTGGCGCCGCCGGGGCTCGTGGTGAGCTCCCATTCGTAGCCGAACAGGATCTCGAAGAAGCGGTTGCTCCACTCCGTCGGCTTGTCGGTCCACGTCACCTCGAGGCCACTGGTGATCGTGTCCGGGCCCTTGCCGCTGCCGTGGGTGCTCAGCCAGCCGAGGCCCTGGGCCTCCAGGTCCGCGCCCTCGGGCTCCGGGCCGACGTGGTCGTCGGCGACACCGGCGCCGTGGGTCTTGCCGAAGGTGTGGCCACCGGCGATGAGGGCGACGGTCTCCTCGTCGTTCATCGCCATCCGGGCGAAGGTCTCCCGGATGAAGTGCGCCGCCGCCTCGAAGTCCGCGCTGCCGCGGGGACCCTCGGGGTTGACGTAGATGAGGCCCATCTCGGTCGCGCCGACCTCGGGCGCCATCTCCGCGTCGCTGACGTAGCGCTCGTCACCCAGCCAGTCGTCCTCGGGGCCCCAGAAGATCTCCTCCGGCTCCCAGGTGTCGACGCGGCCGAAACCGAAGCCGAAGGTCTTGAAGCCCATCGACTCCAGCGCGACGTTGCCGGCCAGCACCAGCAGGTCGGCCCACGAGATCTTCTGGCCGTACTTCTGCTTGACCGGCCACAGCAGGCGGCGCGCCTTGTCGAGGTTGGCGTTGTCCGGCCAGCTGTTGAGCGGGGCGAACCGCTGGCCGCCGTCACCGGCGCCGCCGCGGCCGTCGTGGATGCGGTAGGTGCCCGCGGCGTGCCAGCTCATCCGGATCATCAGGCCGCCGTAGTGGCCGAAGTCGGCCGGCCACCAGTCCTGCGAGGTCGTGAGCACCTCGGTGATGTCCCGCTTGAGGGCCTCGACGTCGAGCTTCGCGAACTCCTTGGCGTAGGCGAAGTTCTCGCCGAGCGGGTTGCTCTTCGACGAGTGGGCGTGCAGCACCGTCAGGTCGAGCTGGTTGGGCCACCAGTCCTTGTTGGTGCGCGGACGGCCACCCGTCTTCGGCTGCGGCGAATCGATCGCCGGGTTCTCGCTCTCGCTGCCGTGCGAGGTCACCGAGTCGTGCGCGACCGGGCAGCCGGCCGCCGCCTTCTTGTCCACACCCTGTGCGCTCGAGGGGGTGCTGTCCTGGGTGTTGCTCATCTACTTCCTTCCGGAGCCGGCGTTCATTCGGGAGTTCGGGCGGCCGCGCAGTCGGGGCAGGTGCCCCAGTACACGACCTCCGCCTGGTCGATCACGAAACCGTGGTCGTCCGAGGCGGTCAGGCACGGGGTGTGGCCGACGGCGCAGTCGACGTCCGCGATCGCACCGCAGGTGCGGCACACGACGTGGTGGTGGTTGTCCCCGACCCGGGACTCGTACCGCGCGGTCGCGCCCGCGGGTTGGATGCGCCGCACCAGGCCGGTGTCGGTGAGCGCCCGCAGGACGTCGTAGATCGTCTGGTGCGACACCGTCGGGTGCTCGGCCCGCACCAGTTCGATCACCGTCTCGGTGTCGACGTGCGGGTGGTCCCGCAACGCGGTGAGCACGGCCAGCCTCGGCCGCGTCACCCGCAACGAGACCGCCCGCAGCTGCGCCTCGAAGTCGGTCATCACAGGGCCCACCCTAGGGGGCTTCTCTGGAATGAGTCAAGTTACGGCGGGGGGAATTTTCATGATCGTGTCACCGAGGGTGACGAGATCGACGGCTCCCGTCACTGGGACGGCGTACTGTACCGCGCCGCCGACTGGTCCGCACGCCGGTGCCGGGGCCCGTGAGGGAATGGGGCAGACCCCGGTGCCCCGACGGGCACCGCGCGCGCCATTCCGCCCGGGTCGTCGTACTTTCGAAAGAAGAAGATCTTTTCCGTTTTCGCAGAAAGGAACCACAACGGTGGGCAAATGGACCAGAACGGCCATGACGACGACGGCCGCGGCGGCGAGCATGAGCCTTTTCGGCGCTCTTCCGGCGGCTGCCGCCGACGGCACCCGGCACTGCGTGCTGAACTCGGAAACCGGGGTGGAGAAATGCGCGACGGGAACCCAGCGTTCGGCACTGGTCGCGCAGGAAGCCGGCCAGGTCGTGCAGGGCACCTTCTTCGACGGGCCCGACTACACGGGGAACTCGCTGACGATCACCGGACCCGAACTGTGCAAGAAGGACGGCTGGGTCAACTGGCAGTTCGACCTCGGCGACGACTGGAAGAACAAGATCAGTTCCGTGCAGCCGTGGGGTGACTGCTGGGTCTGGCTCTACCCGGAGCCGAACCTCGGCGGCGACCGCGACGGCCCGTTCAAGGAGAACACCGGCAACGTCGGGTCCTTCATGGACGACCGCACCCAGTCCATCGGTTTCAGCTGAGCGAAGGAGTGATCACCATGACGGGCAAGCGCACCGCGTGGACGGCGGCGGGCCTCGGCCTGCTGACCGCCGCCGGCCTCGTCCTCACCGCGCCCGGCGCGTCGGCCGACGGCGGGCCCACCGCACGGGAACTGCTCGACAAGTGCGGCAACGGCACGGACTCGTGCGTGTTCCACCCGGCCGGTCCGCCGGAGGAGCACACCGGGGCCGGGCACCAGGTCGGCGAAGCGGCCTTCAACTGCACCGGCGACCTGCAGCGCAGCACGGTGAACTGGTCCGACACGACGGGCGAGTCGAACAGTTTCGGAGTATCCCTTTCGGCCGAATACGGATTCTCGGAAGTGTTCAAGGTTTCGATCGAAACTTCGTACCAGCACACCTGGGAGTCTTCGCACACCGAAGGACAGGCGACGAACGTCGACGTCCGGCCCGGGGAAAAGGGCTGGGTGGAACGCGCGCCGAAGATGCAGAAAGTGCACGGCACCTACGAAATGCATTTCCCGGACCGGTTCTACGACCACTACATCTGGTACCAGGACTTCGACGCGGACGGCCCGGTGCCCGGCTCGACCGGGGACATCACGCAGCACACCGCGCCGATGACCGACCAGGAGCGCGCCGAGCACTGCGGCTGAGCTCCCCGGCCGCCGCCGCGCGAGGGGTGCGGCGGCGGCCGGTTCGCGCGCGCCGGGAATCATTTCCCGCCGCCGGACGCTGGGAGAGGTGTGAAGAAGATCGGTTTCCTCTCGTTCGGCCACTGGTCGGCGAGCCCGCACTCCGAGACCCGGTCCGCCGCGGACTTCCTGCACCAGTCGATCGACCTGGCGGTCGCGGCCGAGGAGCTCGGCGTCGACGGCGCGTACTTCCGCGTGCACCACTTCGCGCGGCAGGCGGCGAGCCCGTTCCCGCTGCTCTCGGCGATCGGGGCGCGCACGTCGAAGATCGAGATCGGCACCGGCGTGATCGACATGCGCTACGAGAACCCGCTGTACATGATCGAGGACGCGGGAGCCGCCGACCTCATCTCCGGCGGCCGGCTCCAGCTCGGCATCAGCCGGGGATCCCCCGAGCAGGTGATCGAGGGCTGGCGCTACTTCGGGTACGCCCCCGCCGACGGGGAGACCGACGCCGACATGGCCCGGCAGCACACCGAGGTCTTCCTCAAGCTGCTCGACGGCGAGGGCTTCGCGCAGCCGAACCCGCGGCCGATGTTCGCCAACCCGCCGGGGCTGCTGCGGCTCGAACCGCACTCCGAGGGCCTGCGGGACCGCATCTGGTGGGGTTCGAGCTCGAACGCGACCAGCGTCTGGGCCGCGAAGCTGGGGATGAACCTGCAGAGCTCGACGCTCAAGGACGACGAGACGGGCGAGCCGCTGCACGTCCAGCAGCGCAAGCAGATCGAGGCCTACCGGGAGGCGTGGCAGGAGGCCGGCCACGCCCGCGAGCCGCGCGTGTCGGTCAGCCGCAGCATCTTCGCGCTGACGAACGACCGTGACCGCGCCTACTTCGGCGGCGACCGCAACTCGCGCGACCAGGTCGGCATGATCGACGAGAACACCCGCGCGATCTTCGGCCGCTCGTACGCGGCCGAGCCGGACGAGCTGGTGCGGGAGCTCAAGGAGGACGAGGCGGTCCAGGCCGCGGACACCCTCCTGCTGACCATCCCGAACCAGCTCGGCGTCGACTACAACGTGCACGTGCTCGAGAGCATCCTCACCCACGTGGCCCCGGAGCTCGGCTGGCGCTGACGCCCACCCGGCCCGGTGCCGTCGGGGCACCGGGCCGGTGGCGGTCAGCCGTGCGAAACCGTCAGGCCGTAGAACGCGACGCGCGCGCCCTTGGTCGTGCTGTCCGACGAGGACTGGTTGTACGAGCCCGCCTTGAAGTACTGCTTGTACGCCTTGAACGACGACGGGATCGAGTAGTGGGTGGTGCTGCCGTTGACCGTCAGGTCGATGGTGTTGCCGCCCGAGATGCCGATCGTGTACGTCCAGGTCTTGCCGATCGACACGTGCCCGACGGTGTGGGCCGTCTGGCCGCCGTCGGGGGAGTTCTCCGTGCCCAGGACGATGTCGCCGCTGGAGCGGTAGTACAGCTCCAGCAACGGTTTGGTCGACGAGCCGCCCGTGCCGAGGTGGACCTGGCCCACGCACACGTTCGACGTCACCGACACCACGCGCAGCGTCGCGCTCAGCTTGTGCGACCCGCTCAGCGACCAGTTCGCGGCCGAGCCGTCGCGGTTCATCTCGCGCAGCTCGGACCGCGCGTAGTTCGAGTTCGGGGTGGTGACGCCCTTCTCCGGCGCCCAGAAGGTCATCGCGCCGTCGCGGGTGTCGGTGTAGAAGTAGCTGTCCTGGAAGCCGTTCGGGCCCTTGAGCCGGGACGACGAGATCGTGGTCGGCGAGCCGGGGGAGCCGACCGGCTCCTGCAGCTGCCAGATTCCCAGGTCGAAGTTGCCGCCCGGGGCGACGGACGGGTCGGCCGCCCGCGCGGGGAGGGCGGCGCCGGCGAGCAGGGCCGGGACCGCCAGCAGGACGAGCAGGGAACGCACGCGCATCGAGGATGTCCTTTCACGGGATAAATGGTCTGGACAACTCGGCGGCGTGAGAAAACGTTAAGACGGCGTTGGCAGGTTGTCAAGGATTGACGGCGCTACCGTGCAAGCTGCCGGCTCGCCACCTGTGTCGGACAAAAACCAACCATCGTCGTCATATGGTCAGGAAGCGACTTTCGTAGCTAACCGCGACCACGGCTGGTCTGGTCTGCTCCCGGGTACCACCTCCACAGGTCCCCGAAGGGAGATGTTCATGCAGGTAGATGGACGTTCCGTGGTCCGGCGGGCCGCGACGGTCCTCGCCGCGGCCGGAGCCCTCGCCGTCGTCGTCGCACCCGGTGCGTCGGCCGGTGATCCGCGGATCGTGGGCGGCACGCCGACCACGATCGAAGAGTTCCCGGCCACCGTGATCTTCAACGTCAACGGCGCGCAGCACTGCGCCGGCACCCTGGTCGCGAAGAACAAGGTGCTGACCGCCGCGCACTGCACCGACGGCGTCGAGGCGGCGCAGATGGAGATCATCGGCGGGCAGACGAAGTTCGGCGACACCTCCGGGACGAAGGCCGGCGTGAGCGACGTCTGGCAGAACCCGGACTTCACCGTGAACGGGATGCAGCACGACAACGCCGTGCTGACGCTCGACAAGGAACTGCCGTACGAACCGGCCACGCTGGTGCAGTCGGCCGGCGACGCCGCCTACCAGGCGGGCAAGGACGTCACGGTGGTCGGCTGGGGCACGACGTCCGAGGGCGGCGACGTCTCCGACACGCTGCTCGAGGTGACGGTCCCGGTGGTGGACAACGACACCTGCGCGGAGAAGTACAGCGCGGGCAGCACGACCTACGACAAGGCGTCGATGTTCTGCGCGGGCGTGCCCGAAGGCGGCAAGGACTCCTGCCAAGGCGACTCGGGCGGTCCCGCCTACGTCGACGGCAAGCTCGCCGGCATCGTCTCGTGGGGCGAAGGCTGCGCCCGCAAGGACTTCCCGGGCGTGTACACCAATGTCGGCAACGACTACCCGGTGATCAGCTCGCACCTGGGCTGAGCCAGGACCGGGCGGTGGTGGCTCAGGCCGGACAGCCGAAGTCGTGGTGGGGTGTCTTCAGCGTCAGCAGGTAGCCGTCCACCGCCGCCCGGGTGCACGCGGTGCGCCGGTAGGCCCCGTGCCCCGAGCCTTCGTAGGTCAGCAGCGTGGTGTTCGCCGGCGCCTGGCGGTGGACGTTCACCGCCCAGGCATAGGGCGTCGACGGGTCGTAGCGGCTGCTGAGCAGCAGGATCCGCGGTGCTCGCGAGATGTCCAGCCGGTGCGGCGGGTTCGCGGGCGGGCCGTCGACGCCGAGGCACGCGGTGGCTTCGTCGTGGCCGATGGTGCTGCCACGCATGATCGGCGACCGGTGCAGCTCTTCGGCGTGCATCGCCGAGTACTGCGCGAAGTTCCGCATCCGCAGGTCGAAGTCCTGGCAGACGACGGCCAGGCGGATCGACGGGTAGTTGGGCGTGAACTCGGCCCGCATCGGGGAACTGCCCGCCGCGGTATCGGCGATCACCTGACCCACGTCGTCCCAGTCCGGGATGCGCATGTCGTCGTACACCCGGTCGCGCAGCCAGTTGTGCGGGAACGGCATCCCGTCGGCGGCGGTCTGCGCCCGGCGCCAGGTCGCGAGGATGTCCTGGCCGTGCAGTGCGCAGGTCTCCGTCCGGTCGCACCACGCGGTGAACTGCCCGAACAACTCGTCCACGGCGGCGGCCCGGTCGCCGACGAAGTGCGTGAGATCCACGCTGTGGTCGATGACGCCGTCCAGCACCATCGCACGGACGTGGCCGCCGTACCGCTCGGCGTACTGCTGGCCGAGCAGCGTGCCGTAGGAGGTGCCGTGGAAGCTGATCTTCTCCTCGCCGAGCGCGCGGCGGACCGCGTCCAGGTCACGGGCGTTGGCGGCGGTGTCGGCGTGGTCGAAGATCGGCCGGTTCCGGGCACGGCAGTCCGCGACCACCTGCCGGTTGTGCGCGCGCAGCGCGTCGAACTGCGCCCGGTCGGCGGGTTCGTCGGCGCGCTCGTCGGGCGGGTCGGCGCAGTCGATGAACCCGCTGTTGCCGGTGCCGCGCAGGTCGAAGCCCACGACGTCGAACCGGTCCCGCAGCTCCGGGCCGAAGTAGCCGGGGGACAGCGCGATCTCCGCGCCGGACGAGCCGGGGCCACCGGCGTCGGCCAGCAGGACGCCGAGGCGGTGGGCGGGGTCGGTGGCGCGGTGCCGGGCGACCGCGAGGCCGATCGACGGCCCGTGCGGCCGGTCCCAGTCGAGCGGCACCCGGAGCGTGCCGCACTCCCCGTCGGGAACGCCGGGGTTGTCCGGGTCGTCCGGACAGGTCGTCCAGGCGATGGGGGACGGCGACCAAGTCGTGTCCGCGAGCGCGGGGGTCGCGCCGGTCAGCAGGACGGTGCTGGTCAGGAAAGCGCTTGCCAGGACAGCTCCGAACGCCCGCACGGCGCCCCCTCCACGTGTCGGTCCGGAACCGACCGTAGGGCGCCCGGGGCCGGACCACAAGCGTTCGCGGGAAGGAAAAACCCACCGTTCGGCGGGAGTGGATCGTGCTTATGCTGACGGCCCTCGTTCTCTCGCGAAAGGGTCCCCGCCATGGCACAGCCCGAGAGTCACCCCGAGAGCCACCCCGAGAACCACGCAGTCGCTTCGCCGTCCGCCGACGGCGTCAACCGGCGGAGCCTGCTCGCCGGAGTCGGCGGTCTCCTCGCCGCCGGGGGAGTCGCTTCGGCGCTCGCCCCGCCCGCCGCGGCGGATCCCGCCGCCCGGCCCGAACGGAACCCGCGGGTCGAGGACCTGCTCAGGAAGATGACCCTCGCCGAGAAGCTGGGTCAGCTCCAGCTGGTCGGGACCGAAGACCTCGCCCGGACGTCGCTCGCGACGGGACAGCTGGGCGGGGTGTTCTCCGTGGTCGGTGCCGCGAAGCTGAACGCCCTGCAGAAGATCGCCGTCGAGCAGACGCGGTTGCGCATCCCGCTCATCTTCGGGCTCGACGTGATCCACGGCTACACCACGAACTTCCCGATCCCGCTGGCGCAGGGCGCGAGCTTCGACCCCGGCGTGCCGGCCGCCGACGCGACGGTTTCGGCGAAGGAAGCCCGGCGCAGCGGCATCCACTGGACCTACGCGCCGATGATGGACGTCACCCACGAGCCGCGCTGGGGGCGCATCGCCGAAGGGAACGGCGAAGATCCTTACCTGGTCGGTCAAATGGCCGTGGCGAAGGTCCGCGGCTACCAGGGCGGCGACTACTCGTCGCCGGACCGGCTCGCCGCGTGCGCCAAGCACTTCGTCGCCTACGGCGGCGCGGAAGGCGGCCGCGACTACAACACCGTCGACGTCTCGCTGCAGCGCCTGCACAACCTCTACCTGCCGCCGTTCAAGGCGAGCGTCGAGGCCGGTGTGGCGACGGTGATGGCCAGCTTCAACACCATCAGCGGCGTCCCCGCGCACGGCAACGGGTACGTCCTGCTCGACGTCCTCAAGGGCGCGTACGGCTTCCGCGGGTTCGTCGTCAGCGACTACACCGGCATCGAAGAGCTGATCAACCACGGCCTTGCCGGCGACGGCGCCGACGCGGCGGCCGCCGCGCTGCCGGCCGGGGTGGACATGGAGATGGTCAGCACCAACTACGTCAAGTTCGGGGAACAGCTGCTGGCCCAGCGGCGGATCACGCGCGACCAGATCGACGACGCCGTCCGCCGGATCCTGCTGGTCAAGGTGAAGCTGGGCCTCTTCGAACGCCCGTACGTCGACGAGGCCGGCGAGGTGAAGGCGCCGTCGCCGGCCGCGCTCGCCGCGTCACGGCAGGCCGCCGGGCGGTGCATGGTCCTGCTCAAGAACGACGGGCCGGTGCTGCCGCTGGCCAAGTCGGTCGGCTCGGTGGCCGTGGTCGGCCCGCTGGGCACGGCGACCTACGACCTCAACGGCACCTGGTCGGGCCTGGGCACCGGCGCGGGCACGACCCCGCCGGTGACGGTGGTCGACGGGATCAAGGCCGCCGCGCCCGGGGCCACGGTGACCTACACCGCGGGCTGCACGGTCGACGGGACCGACACCAGTGGGTTCGCCGCCGCGCAGCAGGCCGCCCGCGCGGCCGACGTCACCGTTGTCGTGGTCGGCGAAACCGCCGCCATGAGCGGCGAAGCGGCCGCGCGCAGCAACATCGACCTCCCCGGCGTGCAGCAGCAGCTGGTGGCGGCGATCAAGGAGACCGGGAAGCCGTTCGTGGTGGTGCTGGTGAACGGCCGGCCGCTGACGATCTCCTCCCTGCACGACAACGCGCCCGCGATCCTCGAGGCGTGGGCGCCGGGCGTGCAGGGCGGGCACGCGGTCGCGGACGCCCTGTTCGGCACGGTCAACCCGGGCGGCAAGCTGCCGGTGAGCTTCCCGCGCGCGGTCGGCCAGATCCCGATCTACTACAACCACGAGAACACGGGACGGCCCGCCGATCCGGCCAACAAGTACACGTCGAAGTACCTCGACCTGGAGACCGGCCCGCTCTACGAGTTCGGCTTCGGCCTGTCGTACACGACGTTCCGGGTCGACAGCCTGCGGCTTTCGGACACGCGGATGTCGCTGCGCGGCGGCCGGATCCAGGTGAGCGCCCGGGTGACCAACACGGGCGGGCGCGCGGGCGACGAGGTCGTCCAGCTGTACCTGCGTGATCCGGTGGCCACCATCGTGCAGCCCGTCCGGCGGCTGCGCGGGTTCCAGCGGGTGACCCTGGACGCGGGTGCTGCGAAGACGGTGTCGTTCACCCTGACCCCGGACGACGTCGGCTTCTACGACAACGCCGCGAAGTTCCGCGTCGAGCCGGGGAAGATCGAGGTCTACGTGGGCACCAGCTCGGCGGCCACGCTGTCCGCGAGCTTCACCGTGGGGTGACGCCGAGGACGCAGGCGACCGGCGGATCGAGGTCGAGGGTCTCCACCCGCAGGCCGGTGAACCCCGCCTTCGTCAGCAGGTCCCGCAGTTCGCCCGCGGCCCTGGTCGTGGTGTCCCGGTTCGCGCCGGGGCACCGCGGCTGGGACGCGAGCGCGATGCGCCCGCCGGGGCGCAGCCGGCCCCGCAGCTCGCGCAGCCGCTGCGGGGGATCGGGCCAGAAGCCCGAGGAGTTCACGGCGAGGACCGCGTCGAGCGGTTCGCCGAACGACGGCAGCCGGTCGACCGAGGCGTGGATCAGCTCGATCCGGTCGGCCGCGGCTCGCGTGCGCCGGCTCGCGCGCTCGACCATGACCGCGGAGTGGTCGATGCCGTAGACGCGGCCCCGGGTGGCGCGGGCGGCCAGTTCACCGAGGGCGATCCCGGGGCCGAAGCCCACTTCGAGCACCCGGTCGTCCGGCTGGACGTCCAGCAGTTCCACCACCCAGACGTTGCGCCGCCGGTTCGAACTCCGGTGGGCCATCACCCACCCGGCCACCCGGCCGCCGATGCCGCGCGGGTGGTGGAACTGCCCGATCATCCGCCGCTTGAGCCGTGTCATCACCATGCCGCGAGTCAACGGCTTCAAGTACGCTCGAAGTCAAATGCCCGAGGAGCTGCTGACGATCGGCGAGCTGGCCGCCCGCACCGGCGTGGCCACTTCCGCGCTGCGCTACTGGGAGGAGCAGGGCCTCCTGCCGGCACCCGAGCGGG
This sequence comes from Amycolatopsis sp. NPDC051106, assembly GCF_040682775.1. Lineage (NCBI taxonomy): Bacteria > Bacillati > Actinomycetota > Actinomycetes > Pseudonocardiales > Pseudonocardiaceae > Amycolatopsis > Amycolatopsis sp. NPDC051106. The sequence continues at coordinate 40,387 of NZ_JBFBBQ010000048.1, forward strand.
TCGCGGGCCAGCGGCGTTACCCGCCTTCGGCCGTCGAGCTGGTCGGCGAGATCCTGATCTTCCGGGACGTCGGGTTCACCCTGCGCGAACTGAAGACCCTCATGGATCTGCGCACGTCGGCCGCGGAGGGCTGGCGCGAGCTGCACGAACGCAAGCTCGCCGAGCTCGACCGGCGCATCGCCCGGGCCCAGGCCGCGCGCACGGCGATCGCGCACGGCCTGGCGTGCCCGCGCGAGGACGTCCACGAGTGCCCGAACTTCCGCCGCGGAGTCGCGGCGCGCTTGGCGGGTGCCTCCTTGGAAGAGGCCCACTCGCACTGACGCGGCTACCGGACCGGGGCCGGGGTGCCGGTGCCCAGGGCGCGGGTGAACGTGTCCGGGATCCGGACGTCGTCGCGGCTCAGGTCGTGCACGCTGCGGTGGCCCAGCGCCAGCAGCGTCGAGTCGATGCCGTTGCGCAGGACGTCGAGCACGTTCTCGACGCCTGCCTGGCCGTTCGCCGCCAGGCCCCACAGGTACGCGCGGCCGATGAGGACGGCCCGGGCGCCGAGGGCGAGGGCCTTGACGACGTCGCTACCGCGCCGGATCCCGCCGTCGAGCAGGACTTCCACCTGGCCGCCGACCGCGTCGGCGATCGCCGGGAGCGCCCGGATCGTGGCCGGCGTGCCGTCGAGGTTGTTTCCGCCGTGGTTCGACACGGAGAGCGCGCTGACCCCCGCGTCGACCGCGCGCCGGGCCTCGTCGACACGGATGACGCCCTTGAGGAGGAACGGCCCGTCCCACTGCGAGCGCAGCCAGGCCACGTCGTCCCACGACGGCGGCGCGGTCTGCATCCACTGGCCGTACGCCCCGAAGAACGTGGGGACCGGCGCCCCGGGTTCGGCCATGTTCGGCACGCTGAGGTCGGGCAGGCGGCGGGTGCGCGCGTAGTCCAGCAGCCACCGCGGGCGGGCCAGGCCTTCCGGCGCGAAGCGCAGCAGCTCGCGGAAGGTGAGCTTTTCGGGGATGTGCGGGCTGCCCCAGTCGCGGCTGTGGGAGAACGACCAGTCGAGCGTGAGGATGAGCCCCGCGGCACCGGCGCGCCGGGCGCGGTCCAGCCGGGCGAGGATGTCGTCGCGGCCGCCGGTCCAGTAAACCTGGAAGAACGTGTCCGGGTTGGCGGCGACGACGTCTTCGATCGGCTTGCTGGCGAAGGAGCTCAGGCCCATCGCGGTGCCGCGCGCGGCGGCGGCGCGGGCGACGGCGACCTCGCCGTCCGGGTGCACCGCCTGCACGCCGGTGGGGGAGATGACCACCGGCAGCGCGATCTCCCGGCCGAGCACGGAGGTGGCGAGCGTGCGTTCGCCCGACATCCCGGCGGTGCGCGGCGCGAACGTCAGCTCGTCGAACGCGTCGAGGTTGTCCTTGAGCGTCAGGCCTTTCTCGGAGCCGGCGATCAGGGCCGAGTAGACGGACGCGGGCAGGCGCTTCTTCGCACGCCGCTGGGCTTCGGCGATCGATTCGAACCAGGCGTTGGTCATCGGTTTTCCTTACGGTCGACGCGCAGGGGGCGCCAGGCGATCTCGGGCAGGACCGGCGCGGCGGTCCGGTGGGTCAGGCAGCCGGCCCAGACGCCGGCGCCGTAGGCGATGTCGTCGGCGAGGGCGCCGGCGGTGTAGCGGACGGGGTCCAGAGCGGGCCGGTCGGCGAACCACCGGGTCAACGGCGGGCCGAGCAGCAGCGACGCGACGGCGGCGCGGCGTCCCCACCCGCGCGGCACCAGGAGCGCGGCCAGCGCCGGCGCGGCGAACTGCGTCCCGTAGCGGCCGGCGCCGAGCCAGGTCTGGTGGACGGCGGTGCCCATCGCGCGGACCACGCCTTCGGTGGGGATGTCGTGGTCTTCCAGGGTTTTCCGCATGGTCAGGACGGCGCCGGCGAAGCCTGCGGACGCGAGCAGGGGCCGCCGGGCGAGCAGCGCGGCGACGGTCAGAGCCGGCCACGGGTGCAGCACGAGCGGCGCGAGGTTCCCGGGGTGGCGCCGCGCGAGCGGGGCGGCGGAGGTGCCGTACCGCGCGCGGCGGCCGAGGAGCTCGCGCCAGGTCGCGGGTTCCTGGTGGCCGACGTGGACATCGGGGGCGTACCGGACCCGGTGGCCCGCGGCGTCCAGCCGCCAGACGAGGTCGACGTCCTCGCCGACCCGCAGGTCCGGATCGAACCCGCCGATCTCCGTCAGGGCGGACCGGCGCGCGACGAGGGCGGCGGTGGGCACGTACGAGATCCGGGTCCGGGGCGCGACCCGCGCGGGCCGGTCACCGAGGTCGAGGCCGCTGGTCGCTTGGGTGTACCACCCGTTCGTTTCGGGAGCCAGGGCGCGCACGCGAGGCGCGATCGCGGCGAGGAGGGGGTCGGCGAAGTGGGCGGCGAGCCGGTCCGCCCAGTTTCCGGTGGCGACGCAGTCACTGTCCACAAAGGCCACGAGTTCGGTGGAGACGTGGTGGAGCGCGGTGTTCCGCGCGGCACCGGGCCCGCGATTGACGTCGTGACGCACGAGGTCCGCCCCGTGCGCGGCAGCGACGGAGGCAATGGCAGCGGGATCTTCCGACCCGTCGTCGACGACGAGCACGGGGTGGGTGCCGCCGAGCGAGGCCAGACAGCGGGCGAGGGGGCCGGGCCGGTCGAGGACCGGGATGACGACGGTGAGGTCCGGAGGTTCGGCCGGTTCGGGAGGCACGGGCTGGGCGAAGCCGGCGTCGGTGAGCCGCCGGGCGAGCGCACCGGTGGCTGCGTCGTCGACGGGGCTGTGGGCGAGTGCTCGCCAGACTCGTTGGCCGGCCGCGGTGAGGCGGAGGACGCGGGCGGGCGAGCCGCCGAACCAGAGATCATCGCGGAGCCGCTTGACGTCGGGATCGAGGACGACCCGGAAGCCGGCGGGCAGGGGAGTGGGCGCAGGGGTCATCGGGCCGCCCCTCCGACGAGCGCGGCGCCGGTCGGCAGGTTGTCGCGCACGGATTGGGTGCTCGGATCGGGGCCGGTCGGGAAGCTGTCGGGTGAGGCGGCGGTGAGTGGCATGCCGCTTGGGGGCCGGAGGCCCGGGGCGGGCTCGGCTGGGGCGGCGCTGTTCGGCGAAGCGCCGCGCAGCGGTCGGACGCGCGAGCCGGGTCCGGCCAGGAAGCTGCCGTGAGCGCCCGCCGATAGGTTGCCACGCGGGGGAGTCACAAGGCCAGCCCTCCGTCCACCGGCACCACCGCGCCGGTCGTCGCGCCGCTGTCGGGTTCGGCCAAGAACGCCAGTACCCGCGCGACCTCCGCCGGCTCCAGCAACCTCCCCACCGGTTGCTGCGCGGCGAAATCCGACGCCCCGGACAACCCGTACAGCCGGGCGCTCTCGGCGAGGATCGGGGTGTCGGTCGAGCCGGGGCTGACCGCGTTGGCCGTCACCCCGGTGCCGCCCAGCTCCGCGCCCAGCGCCCTTACCAGGCCGGCCACCCCCGCTTTTGCCGCGCAGTAGGCCGCGAGCATCGGCAAACCGCGCGTCGCGGCGGCGGACGCGACCGCGAGGAACCGGCCCGATCTCGGCTCCGGGCGGCGCAGCAGCGCCGGGATCGCCACCCGGGCCAGGTTGACCACCCCGCGCATGTCCACGTCGAGCACCGCGTCCTCCTGCTCCGGCGGGACCTCCCACAACGGCACGCCCCCGGCGATCACCCCCGCCGCCGCGATCGCCACGTCGAGGCCGCCCCACCGCCGTTCCGCTTCCGCCACCGCGGCCGCGAGCGCCGCTGGATCCCGGACGTCGGCGACGAACGGCTCCGCGCCCGTCCGCGAGGCGACCGCCGTCAGCTCCGCCTTGCTCCCCAGCGCGTACGGCAGCGCCGGGTCGTCCGCGGCGACGTCGACCGCGAGCACGGCGTAGCCCTGACCGGCCAGGTGCGTCACCGTCGCGGCCCCGATCCCGCGCGCCGCGCCGGTGACGAGCGCGGTCCTCATCGCCAACCGTCCACATGGGACACCAACTGAGCGGTCAGCTCGTCCAGCAACGCATTCCCCTCCGAAGCCGTCGCGGCGGTCGGGTCGCCGAGCACGCCGGTGCGGCTCACCGCGCGCACCCCGCCCTCCCGCAGCAGCGGCAGCACCTCGCCGAGCGGACGCCGATCGCCCGCCACGGCCTGGTCCATCCGTACGACGGAGGGCTGCAAAGCCAGCTGCAGCGCGGTTTCCGGACGCCCGGCGTGCGGGTCGCCCGCCCACCGGGGCTGGAACACCGACACGTCGCGTGACTCCGCCCGCAGCCGCGCGACCGCCCGGGCGACCGGTTCCGCGTTGCCGCCGTGCGCGGAGACGAACAGCAGCCGCGTGAACGTCTCCGCGGCGGACCGGCCCAGCTCCAGCAGGAGCAGCTCGGTCGCGGCCTGGCCGATCGAGAGCGTCCCGGCGAACCCGGCGTGCTCGCCGCTGGACCCGAACGCCACGGCGGGCGCCACCAGGACGTCCGGGCGCTTGTCCGAGAGCCGGTCGCACAGTGCGAGCGCGATGTCGGTGTCGGTCGAGAGCGGCAGGTGCGGGCCGTGCTGCTCGGTCGCGCCGACCGGCACGGCGAGGGTCGCGCCGGCCGCCGCGCGCTCGGCCACGTCCGGCCAGGACAGCTCCGCGAGCCGCACGGTCAGCGCCTGAACCCGGCGAGTGGGTTCTCGTCGCAGGCCCGGTCCGGCGGCCGGCGCATCCCGATGGTGACCGGGACCGGCCGCCGCCGGTGGGAGTGGTCGAGCGACGGCTTCGGGACGCTCGTGACGCCCGCGAGGGCCAGTTCGCCGTGGCCCCGCACGCATTCCGGGTCCGGGCCGTCGAGCGGCAGGCCGGTGAAGAACTTCGCGGCCATGCACCCGCCGCGGCAGGCGTCGAACGCCGAACACGACTCGCACGCGCCGCCACTCTGCGGCGAACGCAGCGACGTGAACAGCTCCGATTCCCGCCAGACCGAAGTGAACCCACCACCGCCGCGGACGTTGCCGGCGAGGAAGGTGTCGTGGATGGCGAACGGGCACGCGTAGACGTCGCCGACCGGATCGACCAGGCAGACCACGCGCCCGGCGCCGCACAGGTTCAGCCCGGGCAGGTCGCCCTCGCCGTAGCCCGCGAGGTGGAAGAACGAGTCCCCGGTCAGCACGTTCTCGCCGTGCGCGACCAGCCAGTCGTACAGTGCGCGCTGCTGGGCGGCGGTCGGGTGCAGCTCGTCCCAGGTGTCGGCGCCGCGGCCGGACGGGCGCAGCCGCGTGATCCGCAGCTGGGCGCCGTAGCGGTCGGCGATGGCCTTGAACTCGCCGAGCTGGCCGACGTTGTGGCGGGTCATCACCACGGAGATCTTGAAGTTCTCGAAGCCGGCGTCGGCGAGGTGGCGCATCGCGCGGATCGCGGTGTCGTACGAGCCGGGGCCGCGGACGTGGTCGTTGACCTCGGCGGTGGCGCCGTCGAGGGAGATCTGGACGTCGACGTAGTCGCTGCCGGCCAGCCGGCGCGCCACCTCGGGCGTGATCTTGACGCCGTTGGTGGAGAACTTCACGCCGACGTGGTGCTCGGTCGCGTAGTCGACGAGCTCCCAGAAGTCCGGGCGGACCGTGGGTTCGCCGCCGCCGATGTTGACGTAGAAGACCTGCATGCGCTCGAACTCGTCGATCAGCGCCTTGCACTCCACTGTGGACAGCTCGCGCGGGTCCCGCCGTCCCGAGGAGGAAAGGCAGTGCACGCAGGAAAGGTTGCAGGCGTAGGTGAGTTCCCAGGTGAGGCAGATGGGGGCGTCGAGCCCGTACTGGAACTCGTCCACGAGGGACATCAGCGACTCCTCGGCTCGATCATGCGCGACGCGGCGAGGGCGGCCAGGGCCGCGCGGTACCTCGGCAGCTCCCCGGCTCCGACGCCGGCTTCGGCGCAGGCCGTCCGCGCGTCGGGCTGCTCGGCGAGGCCTCGGACGACGGTCAGGAGGGTCGGGCTCTTCAGGAAGGAAAGCCGGCGGGTCCCGAAGTGGTACAGCAGGGCGCCGAACCGCTCGGGTCGGATCGAGACCCGGTCGTCGAGGCGCCACGCGCCGTCCAGGTCGAAGCCCGCCGGCGAGTCCTCAGTAGACACCGCACATGCCGTCGATCGAGACCTCTTCGACCAGCAGTTCCTCGGTCAGGACCTCTTCGGTCCCGGCGGTGGTTTCGTTCTCGCTCATCCTGACTCCTTCGGCAGAGATGATTTTCGGCACTCGGTGACGAATAGAGGGGAGGGTAATGTCACCCCGTGTCGATAATCAAGACTCGCGAGGGAACGGCACCCGGATGACCGATGACGTGCTCGCCCGGCCCGCGAACCGCCGGGGCCGCCCGCCGGGCACCAGCGCCCGGGAGCTCGAGCTCGCGGCGCTGCGGCTGTTCACCGAGCAGGGCTTCCACGAGACGACGGTCGACCAGATCGCCGCGGCGGCCGGCGTCAGCAGGCGGACGTTCTTCCGCTACTACGACGCCAAGGCGGACGTGCTCTGGAACGAGTTCGACACCGAGGTCGAGACGATCCGGTCGCTGCTCGCCGGATCGCCCCCCGACCTGCCGGTGTTCGACGCGGTCCGCCGCGCGGTGCTCGAGGCCAACCACTACCGCGCGGACGACGTGCCGGAGCTGCGCCGCCGCATGACGCTGCTGAGCACGGTGCCCGACCTGGCCGCGAGCGCCGCGGTGCACTACGACGCGTGGGAGCGCGCGGTGAGCGCGTTCGTCGCCCGCCGGTCCGGGCAGCCGGAGGAGTCGCTCTACCCGCTGGTGGTGGGCCGCGCGGTACTGGCGGCCTGCCGCGCGGCTTACGACCGGTGGTCCGCGCGTGCGGACGCCGACTTGACGGTGTACCTGGACGCGGCGCTGCGGGCGCTCGCGGCCGGGCTCACCGACGACGTGCTGGGGATGGAGCCGGACCCGGTGCCGTAGTGAGGGCGGTCACCTTCACCAGTCGCCGGCGGCGAGGACTTCGGGGAAGCCTTCGGTGAGCATGCGGCGGCGGACGCGGTGCAGCAGGCGGGCCATGAAGAACCCGCCCGCGCCGCGGAATCCCGTGTGGCGGTAAGCAAGGCGGGTGCCCGCCTCGGTCTCGGTCAGGTGGCACGTCACCGTGCTGGGCGGGTCGGTTTCCTGGTTGCGCCAGCTGAAGCTCAGGAGTTCGGGCTCGTCGGCCGCGAGGATCTCGCAGCGGACGATGCCGTCCCAGCCCGGGACCGGCCGGCCGATGAAGCGAAACTGCCTGCCGACTTCCGGTGCGAACCCTTCGGGTCTGCCGCCGCGGCCGGTCGACGTCCAGCGTGGGACCAGGGCCGGGTCGGTGAGGGCGCGCCAGACCCGGGGGCGGGGCTGCGGGTACTCGCGGACGATCTCGAACTCGCTCATCGGTCACTCCATTCGTTACAGTCACTATAAACAGTACTCCTGCTGTACGATGTCGTGGTGCTGAAACCCGAGACGCTGCGCGAGCGGCGGAAGCGCGAACTGCGGCAGCAGCTGTCGGACACGGCGACCGTGATGTTCCTGGAGCGCGGGTTCGACGCGGTCCGCGTCGCCGACGTCGCGCGCGCGTGCGGGGTCACCGAAAAGACGGTCTTCAACCACTTCGGCAGCAAGGAAGCACTCCTGGCCGACCGCTGGGACACCCAGGTGGACGCGCTGAGCGCCCGGCTCGCCGACACCGCGCCCCTGGAGGCGGCGCTCGAGGTGCTCGGCGAGGAACTCGACTTCCTGCTCGCGTCGGCGCGCCGGCACGGCTGGGAGGAGGTCCGCCGGTTCGGCGAGCTGATCCGCACGACCCCGGCACTGGTGGCCCACCACCGCGCGGCCCGCGACCGCCTGACGGAGGCGGCGGTCGAGGCGCTGGCGAAGCGGGCCGGCACGGCGCCCGACGACCCGATCGTCCGCATCACGGCGGCGGCGGTCACGGGACTGTGGAACGTGTACGCGCTCAGCCTGCAGCGGCACCAGTCGAAGGGCGCGGCCCGGGCGGCGCGGCAGGTCCGTGCGGACCTCGCCCGGGCGGCGGACACCCTGAGGCACGGTCTCTGAGCGGTACGGCGCCGCCGGATGGCCGCCCGGCCTGCGCGCAGCGGCGGATCCTGACGCGATTTCAGCCCCGGATCGCTTGTCGCCCGATGGAGTGACCGCCTACAGTTTTTCCTCCGGTTCCGCGGGGAGGAAACATGCACGCCAGACGCCGGTCGATCCGGTTCAGCGGCACGGAAGTCACCATCAGTGCGGCCCTCAAGGACGGCCTGTTCGGCAACGACCGCAAGCACACCTTCAGCGTCACCAAGATCAAGGACATCACCAATGCCGAACCCGGGTTCTCGCGCCCCGGACGGCTGACGTTCGTCGTCGAAGGTGCCTCCACCGAAGTCGTGAAGAATCCCGCGAGCGGCGGCGACCAGGTGGACATGAACACGTTCTGTTACAACAGCGTGGACGCCGGGCAGGTCCGCAAGCTCGTCGCGGAGATCAAGAAGGCCATGGGCGGGTCCTAGGCGTACCCGTTGCGCTCCGAGGCGGCGAAGCTATACCGTGAGCAAACTAGAACAGGTTATAGTTTGAGGCGGGCCGGATCGAGGAGCGGACATGGCGAAGAAGGCGCCGCGCGGCGACGAAGCCGACTACGTCGTCGTCGGGTCGGGGAGCTCGGGGGCGGCGATCGCGGGCCGGCTGGCGCAGTCCGGGGCCAGCGTGATCGTCCTCGAGGCCGGGAAGAGCGACGAGCGGCTGCTGATCAAGAAGCCGGGCCTGGTCGGCCCGATGCACGCCGTGCCGCAGCTCAAGAAGCCCTTCGACTGGGGCTTCTACGGCATCCCGCAGAAACACGTTCTCGATCGCCGGATGCCGGTGCCGCGGGGCAAGGTCGTCGGCGGCTCCAGCTCCATCAACGGCATGGTCTACGTCCGCGGCAACCGCGCCAACTTCGACTCCTGGGCCGCCGAAGGAAACACCGGCTGGGACGCCGACAGCGTCAACGCCGCGTACAAGCGGATGGAGGACTTCGAGGACGGCGAGAACGCGTTCCGCGGCGCGGGCGGCCCGATTCGCGTCACCCGCAACAAGATCCCGCAGGAAGGCTCGCTGCAGTTCATCGAGGCCACCTCCGACGCGCTCGGCTGCAAGATCCTCGACGACTACAACGCCGAGTCCCAAGAGGGCGTCAGCCGGATGCAGCAGAACGCCGCCGACGGACTGCGCTACAGCGCCTCCCGCGGCTACCTCCACCACCTCGCGCCGCCGACGCTCGAGCTGCAGTCCGGCGTGCTGGTGAAGAAGGTCCTCTTCGAGAACGGCCGCGCCATCGGCGTCGAGGTCGCCGACGGCCGGGGGAGCCGCGTCGTCCGCGCCGGCAAGGAGGTCATCCTCTCGGCCGGGTTCGCCGGCTCCGCGCAGCTGCTCATGCTGTCCGGCATCGGTCACGCCGAGCACCTCGAGGAGCACGGCATCGCCGTCCGCGCCGACCTGCCCGTCGGCGACAACATGCACGACCACATGTTCCACGCGCTGACGTTCCACGTGTCGTCCAGCAAGAACAAGGGCGCGGCGTCGTACTTCGCCCGCGGCCTGGCGCGTGAGCTGCTGAAGCCCGGCACCACGTTCCTGGCCAACTCCGTTTTCGAGGCGGTCGCCTTCCTCCGGACCTCCCAGGCCGACGCCGTCCCCGACCTCCAGCTGCACCTCCTGCCGTGGGCGTACGTCTCGCCCAACCAGGACGCGCCGATCCGCCACGACGTCGACAAGCGCCCGGCGCTCACGGTGCTGTCCACGTTGATCTACCCGAAGAGCCGCGGCACGCTGCGGCTCGCCTCGGCCGATCCCACGGCCGCCCCGCTGATCGACTTCCAGTACCTCTCCGACCCGGCCGACCTCGAAGTGCTCGCCGAAGGCTCGGAGATGGTCCGCGAGATCTTCGCGTCGAAGGCGTTCAAGGGCGCGGTCAAGGAGGAGATCCACCCGGGGACGAACCTGCGCGGCCAGGAGCTGCGCGACGCGATCCTCAACCGCGCGACGTCGGTCTACCACGGCGTCGGCACCTGCCGGATGGGCGTCGACGAGCTCGCCGTCGTCGGCCCCGACCTCAAGGTGCGCGGCGTCGAGGGCCTGCGGGTCTGCGACGCCTCGATCATGCCGTCGATCACCGGCGGCAACACCAACGCGCCCGCCATCATGATCGGTGAGATGGGCGCGCACCTCGTCCTCGGGAGCGGATCGTGACCGTGACTCCGCTGCAGCTCACCCGCCCGGCCTCGGTGACCGACGCCTTCCTGCGGCAGCTGGTCGCCCGCGTGCCGGGTTCGGCCGGCGAGACCTGGAAGCTCACCGAGGTCTACACCGGCGAGACGCTCGTCGAGCTGCCACAGTCGACGCCGGCCGACATCGAGCAAGCGTTCGCCACCGCCCGTGCGGCCCAGCGGAAGTGGGCCGCCACCCCGCTCAAGCAGCGCCTGGCGGTCTTCAAGCGGGCACACGCGCTCTTCGTCGACCGCGCGCGGGCCGTCGCCGACCTCATCCAGGTCGAGAGCGGCAAGAACCGGCGGATGGCGATCGAAGAGACCTGCGACCCCGCCATGGTGATGAGCCACTACCTGCGGCGGGCGGCCAAGCTGCTGGCGCCGGTCAAGCGCGGCGGCCCCGTGCCACTGCTGACGACGTCGACCGAAGTCCGGCAGCCCAAGGGGGTCGTCGGCATCATCGCGCCGTGGAACTTCCCGTTCGCCACCGGCATTTCCGACGCGATCCCGGCGCTGATGGCCGGCAACGCCGTCGTCCTGAAACCGGACAACAAGACGGCACTGTCCCCGCTCTACGGCATCGAGATGCTGGAAGAGGCCGGGCTGCCGGAGGGCCTGTTCCAGGTCGTCTGCGGCGAAGGTCCGGACGTCGGGCCGACGCTCATCGACCAGGCCGACTACGTGATGTTCACCGGCTCCACGGCCACCGGGCGGGTGATCGGCGAGCGGGCCGGACGCAACCTCATCGGCTGCTGCCTCGAGTTGGGCGGTAAGAACCCGATGATCGTGCTCGACGACGCCGACCTCGCGGAAGCCGTGCGGGGCGCGATCTTCGGCGCGTTCGGCAACACCGGCCAGATCTGCATGCACATCGAGCGGATCTACCTGCCGGAGTCCCGCTACGACGAGTTCAAGGACGCCTTCGTGGCGGCCACACGCGCGTTGGACGTCCGCGCGGCCTACGACTTCGGGCCCGACATGGGCTCGCTCGTCTCGCCCGACCACCTGAGCCGCGTCAAGGAGCACGTCGACGACGCGGTCGCGAAGGGCGCGACCGTGCTGTGCGGCGGCAAGCCGCGCCCCGACCTCGGGCCGGCGTTCTTCGAGCCGACGATCCTCGAAGGCGTCACGAAGGACATGGTCTGCGGGATCACCGAAACCTTCGGGCCGGTGATCGCGCTGCACAAGTACCGGACGGTCGACGAAGCCGTCGAACTGGCCAACGACACCGACTACGGCCTCAACGCGTCGGTCTGGAGCCGTGACATCGGCGCCGCGCGCGCGGTGGCGGCCCGCCTGGAGTCCGGCAACGTCAACATCAACGACATCCTCGCGACCGCGTTCGCCGCCAAGGGGACGCCGTCCGGCGGCGTGAAGAGCTCCGGGGTCGGCGCCCGCCACGGCGACCAGGGCCTGCTCAAGTACACCGACGGGCAGAACCTGGCCGTGCTGAAGAAGCAGGTGATGGGCCCGCGGCCCGGACAGGGCTACGAGAAGTACGTCGAAAGCATGCTGTCCGGGCTCAAGCTCATGCGGAAGCTGCGGATCCGCTGATCAGTTGAGCTTGCGGGTGTCGGCGGGCAGGCCGCCGCCGGCGTAGACGTCTTCGGCGAGCTTGGCCAGCGCGGTCAGGGCGACGTTCTGGCTCCACGGTCCGTAGGACACGCGCGAGACGCCGAGCTCCTGCGCGCGCTTCAGCGGGATCGAGCCGGGGATGCCGATGAGGTTGACCTTGCGCTCGCCCAGCTCTTCGACGAGCCGCGCGACCTGGTTCTCGTCGAGCTTGCCGGGCACGAAGAAGTTGGCCGCCCCCGCGTCGAGGTAGGCGCGGCCGCGGGTGATCGCCTCGGCCAGCGCGGTCTCGGGGTCGGTCTTGAGGAAGGCGTCGGTGCGGGCGTTGAGCACGAAGTCGACGCCGGCCTTCTGCGCGGCCGCGACGGCGGCTTCGACCGCCTTCACGGCTTCGCCCAGCGGCTTCATCTGGTCTTCGAGGTTGGCGCCGACCGCGCCGACGTCGATCGCGCGGGCGATGGTGCCGCCGGGGTCGCCGTAGCCGGCTTCGAGGTCGGCGGTGACGGGCAGGTCGCCCGCCGTCCGCACGATCAGCGCGACCTCGGCGATCATCTCGTCGCGCGGGATCTTCTCGCCGTCGGGGTAGCCGCGCGAGGCAGCGATGCCGTGGCTCGGCGTGGCAAGGGCCTGCGTGCCGGGCGTCTCGGCGACGACCTTGGCGGTGATGGCGTCCCAGACGTTGACGACGAGCAGCAGCTCGGGCGCGGCGTGCAGCTCCTGCAGCCGGGTGGCCTTTTCGGCGGTGGAAGTCATGCCGCCCAATCTAGAGCGGGCGGCCGATCTTCGCTTCAGCCGTCGACGAGGAGTCCACGCAGTGGTCCCTGCAGCCGCCCCGCCCGCCGGGAGACGCCCGGCAGCAGCACCAGCCGGTGGGTGCGTCGCTCACCGTGGCGTTCCCGCTCGGCCTGCTCCTCGGCCACCGGCCGCCAGAGGTGGTCGACGACGTCCGCCGGGTCGCCGTCCACCTCGGCCACCTCCCGGCCGAGGTGCTCGGCCCACAGGCGCAGCCGCGTCGCGCGCACGACGTCGGGGTCGTCGGTCGCGATGTTGACCTCGGTGTCGTTGAACAGCGAGTGCTCGTTGAGGTTCGCCGACCCGACGGTCAGCCACTCGTCGTCCACGATGCCGAGCTTCGCGTGCACGTAGACGGGGGAGGAGGCGTCCCCGTCGTGCGCGCTGATCGTCGTCGCGAGCAGGCGGCGGTTGCCGTCGTCGGCGTCGAGGAGCCGGCCCAGCTGGCCGCGGGTGGTGTCGGAGCCGTTGCTCGGCTTGCGGGGCAGCAGCAGGACCACGCGGAAACGGTCGTCCGGCGGGTTCCGCAGCTTGTCGAGCAGCACTTCGGCGATCTCGGGCGACCAGAGGAACTGGTTCTCCAGGTAGACCAGCCGCCGCGCGGACCGCAACGCCCGCAGGTACCCGTCGAGGATCGTGAACTCGCCCTTCGGGGCGAAGTCGTAGGTGTTGTTCGGGACCGTGCGCAGCAGCTGGACGCGGCTGCCGCCCACCGGTTCCGGCACGCGCGGGGCCGGCAGGTCCTCGTCGGCGACCTCCGTCCACCGCCGCCGGAAGTGGTCCGCGACGTCGGCGACGACCGGCCCTTCGAGCCGGGACGCCAGGTCGTGCCAGCCGATCGGCCGCGGCGGGTGGTCCGGGCTGTCGTGGCGGTCGCCCTCCAGCGCGGTGAAGTCGACCCCGCCGACGAACGCGACCGCGTCGTCGACCACCACGAGCTTCTCGTGGTGGCAGTGCATCGTCCGTTCGCGGGAGTCCAGCACGCAGCGCACGGCCGAGCCGTCGGTGAACTTCCGCTGCTCCCGCCGGGCCAGGCGCCGCGTCGGCTGGAACGCCGGGACCGGCGGCCCGGCCCACAGCAGCACCCGCACCTCGACGCCGCGGGCGGCGGTCTCGGCCAGCAGCTCCCGCAAGGTGAGGGCGCCGGGCTCGCGCGTCAGCCGGAAGTCGGCGCTCGCGTGCCAGTTGGCGATGTGCACGTGGGACTTCGCGCTCCGGATGGCGTCCTCGATCGCCGGCAGGCTTTCCTCGCCGTCGATCAGCACCTCGACGCGGTTGCCGTCACGGACCGCCGCCCGGCCGCCGAGCCGGTCCGCCGAGCCGCCGGGCTCGAGCACGTCACCCCAGCCGAGGTCGCGCAGCCGTCTCCGGTGGTGCGCGCACAGGACGTGCTCGAGCCCGTCACCCAGTCGTTCGTCCACCTTGTCCAGGAAGGAGTGAAAAGTCTTCATCCGTCCTATCGCACTACAGATCGGCGCGGTCCGCCGATCAGCGGCGGCCGCGCAGGGTGGCGCGGCCGGCGTACCGGGCCTCGGCGCCGAGCTCCTCCTCGATGCGGATGAGCTGGTTGTACTTGGCCGTGCGGTCGGACCGGGACAGCGAACCGGTCTTGATCTGGCCGCAGCCGGTGGCGACGGCGAGGTCGGCGATCGTCGTGTCCTCGGTTTCGCCGGAGCGGTGCGACATCACCGCGGAGTAGCCGGCCTTGTGCGCGGTGTCGACGGTGAGCAGCGTTTCGGTCAGCGTGCCGATCTGGTTGACCTTGATCAGGATCGAGTTCCCGATCCCGCGGTCGATGCCGTCCTGCAGCAGCTTGACGTTGGTGCAGAAGACGTCGTCGCCGACGAGCTGCACGCGGTCGCCGATCCGGTCGGTCAGCTGCTTCCAGCCGTCGTAGTCGTCCTGCGCGAGGCCGTCCTCGATCGAGACGATCGGGAACCGCGTGGTCAGCTCGTCGAGGTAGGCGACGTGCTCTTCGACGCTGCGCTTGATGCCTTCGCCGCGGTAGTCGTAGACGCCGTTGTCGTAGAACTCCGACGCGGCCGGGTCGAGCAGCAGCGCGATGTCCTCGCCGGGGGTGTAACCACTCTCCTCGATGGCGCGGACGACGAACTCGAGCGCTTCGTCGGCCGAGGCGAGGTTGGGCGCGAAGCCGCCTTCGTCGCCGACGTTGGTGCCGTGCCCGGCCTTCTTCAGCGACGCGCGCAGGGTGTGGAAGACCTCCGAGCCCATCCGCACGGCCTCGGCGAACGTTTCCGCGCCGACCGGGCCGATCATGAACTCCTGGAAGTCGATCGGGTTGTCGGCGTGCGCGCCGCCGTTGACGATGTTCATCATCGGCATCGGCAGCTGGTGGGCGAAGACGCCGCCGACGTACCGGTAGAGCGGCAGCGTGTTCGCCGCCGCGGCCGCCTTCGCGACGGCCAGGGAGATCCCGAGCGTCGCGTTGGCGCCGACGCGAGCCTTGTTCGGCGTCCCGTCCGCGGCGATCAGCGCGGCGTCGACCTCGGCTTGGGCTTCGGCGTTCAGCCCGACGACCGCGTCGGCCAGTTCGGTGTTGACCGCGGTGACGGCCTTGCGGACGCCCTTGCCGTGGTAGCGCGCTTTGTCGCCGTCGCGGAGCTCGACCGCCTCCCGCGTGCCGGTCGAGGCACCCGAGGGAACCGCGGCGCGGCCCAGCGAGCCGTCCTCCAGCACGACGTCGACCTCGACGGTCGGGTTGCCCCGGCTGTCGAGCACCTCACGACCACGGACACGGGCGATTGCCGTCATTCCATCTCCTCGGAGTCGGTCCCCAGGGCACCGGCCGGAGCCGTCCCGCGACGCAGGCTAGCAGAGGATCTCTGAATCGATAAGGGGCGCTTCACCAGGGTGAGCACGAGGACGAGCACCAAGACGCCCGCGCCGGCCCACATCGACTGCCGCCAACCATCCACAAAGGATTCTCGCGCGGCATCGGCCACCGCCGGACCGGCCGCGACGGCGTTCGCGACGCCCCGGAGCGCGACCTCGGCGCCCGCCCCGGCCAGCCGGGACTCGACGGCACCGCGGTAGCCGGCGGTCAGGATCGTGCCGAGCAACGCGACGCCGAGCGCCGTGCCCAGCTCCCGCGTGACGTCGTTGAGCGCGGACGCCACGCCCTGCTGCTCGCGGGGCAGCGAGCCGGTGATGGCTTCGGTGGCCGGGGTCATCGTCAGGCCCATCCCCAGCCCCATGAGCAGCATCCCGGGCAGGATCGAGAGGTAGCCGCCGTCGACGGAGACGAAGGTGGCCATCAGCCCCAGGCCCGTCGCGCTCACGACGAGGCCCGCCGCCATCACCGGGCGGCCGCCGATCCGGGCGGCGACCCGCGGGGCGAGGCCGGACGCGGCCATCATCAGCAGCGCCGTCGGCATCAACGCGCACGTGGCGCGGAAGCCGGACCAGCCGAGCACCGCCTGCAGGTAGGGGAAGAGGACCACGAAGATCCCCGCCTGGACGCCGAAGACGGCCAGCAGGGTCCCGGAACCGCCGGCCAGGCCGCGCTCGCGGAAGAGCCGGACGTCGAGCAGCGGTGCGGGGTGGCGCAGTTCCCACGCGGCGAACCCGGCGCCGCCGAGGACCCCGGCGGCGAGGCTCAGCAGGGTCACCGGCGCCGTCCACCCGCGGTCCGGTCCTTCGTGGAGGACGAAGACCACCGCGACGACGGCGACCGACGACAGTCCCGCGCCGACCGCGTCGAACCGCTGCCGGTTTTGCGAGCGGGAGTCCGGCACCGACCGCAGGGTCACGACGGCGGCCGCCGCGGCCAGCGCGATCGGCAGCACGAACAGCCAGCGCCAGCTCGCGAGGTCGACCAGGACCGCCGAGAGGAACATGCCGAGGATCCCGCCCCCGCCGGCGACCCCGGTCCAGACGCCGATCGCCCGGGACCGCTCCTCGTCCGGGAACGTCGACGTGATGACGGAAAGGGTGACCGGCATGATCATCGCCGCGCTCGCGCCGGCGAGGAGCCGGGCCGCCAGCAGGGTTCCGGCGGACGGCGCGAGGCTCGCCGCGAGGTTCGCGACGCCGAAGAGCGTCAACCCGGTGAGCAGCACGGGTTTCCGGCCGAGGCGGTCGCCGGCCGCGCCGAGCGGCAGGAGCAGCGCGGCCAGGGTGATGGCGTAGCCGTTGACGAGCCACAGGACGGTGGCCTGTGACGCGCCGAGCTCGACCGCGAGCTGCGGCTGGGCGACGGTGAGCCCGGAGACGGACGCGACCACCGCCATCAGGGCGAGGCAGACGCCGATCAGGATCGCGCGGCGCCGGCGCGGGTCGTCGATGGTGGTGTTCATGCCGTCCTCCTGGCCCGCACGACGACGTCGTGGCCGTGGTCGCCGGCGGTGCCGATCTCCCAGCCGTCGAGGAGCGCGGTGATGTCCGCCGCCGTGGCCGACGCTTCGGCGACGTGGTGTCCTCGCGCGTGGCCGACGACGAGCAGCGTGCCGCCGGGGGCGACCCATTCGGAGATGCGCTCGTAGAAGGCGAGCTGCGGCATCGCCGGGTGGGCGTAGTGGGTCGTGACCAGGTCGAAGTCCGTACCGGGCGTCCAGGTCGTCAGGTCCGCCCGTACCCAGGCCACGGTGTTCGCCGCGGCTTGGTTGAGGGCTTCGATCGAGATGTCCACGGCCGTGACGGCCCAGCCGCGGGCGGCGAGCCAGCCGGCTTCGGCGCCCCGGCCGCAGCCGGCGTCCAGTGCGGTGCCGGGCGTGAGGCCGGCGATCTCGCGGACGAGGTGGGGGTTCGGTTCGGTGCCGTGGTGGCGGGCGTGCCGCCAGTGCTGGTCCCAGTAGGGCCGGTCGAAGTCGTTCACCCGGCCACCGTGCCTTCGGCACGGCCGGATTGGCAAAGCTTCTTGCCGATCGGCAAAATGGCGGGATGGACGACTCGATCGACCGGGCCCTCGATGCCGTCGGGCCGCGGCTCAAGCGCCTCCGGCAGCAACGGGAGACCACACTCACCACGCTGGCCGAGCAGACCGGCATCTCGGCGAGCACCCTGTCCCGCCTGGAGGCCGGCTTGCGCCGCCCGACGCTGGAGCAGCTCCTGCCGCTCGCGCGCGCCTACGGCGTGACGCTCGACGAGCTGGTCGACGCGCCGCCGACGGGCGACCCGCGCGTCACCCTGCGGCCGATCGCGTGTGAGGACGGCTCGGCGATCATCCCGCTGACCCGGCGGCCGGGCGGGATCCAGGCGTACAAGTTCGTCCTGCCCGCCGGGGACCGCGAGCCCGAGCTGCGCACCCACGAGGGTCACGACTGGGCCTACGTGCTGAACGGGACGCTCCGCCTGGTGCTCGGCGAGCACGACCTCGTGCTCGGGCCCGGCGAGGTCGCGGAGTTCGACACGCGCACGCCGCACTGGTTCGGGGCCACGAGCGCCGGCCCGGTCGAGTTCCTGAGCTTGGTCGGGCGGCAGGGCGAGCGCGCGCACGTCCGCGTGACAAGTAGTCCGAAAACGTGATAGTCATTAAGTTGGACTAATTGAAAGGGATCCCATGGCCGTCGTCGAGCTGACCACGTTCACCGTCCGGGCCGACCGGACGTCGGCGATGCTCGCCGCGCGGCCCGGGATGGTGGCCGCGTTCCGGGAGGGACGCCGCGGGTTCGTCTCGGCGAAGCTGGTGCGGCTGGACGCCGAGACGTGGCTGGACGTCGTCGAATGGACCGACGACACCGCGTGGGACGAGTCGAAGGCCAGGGGCGGCGACGACCCGCGGATCGCGGCGTTCTTCGGCACGATCGACGCGCTGGTCAGCGCGCGGCGCGGCGCCCGCTACGACGACGAGCGCGGGCGGGTGCGCACGATCGCCTACGGCCCGCACCCGGCGCAGGTGGGGGAGCTGTACCTGCCGCCGGGCGCCGGGCCGTTCCCGGTGGCGGTGCTGCTGCACGGCGGGTACTGGACGGCGATGTTCGACCGCCGTTCGATGACCCGCCTGGCCGACGACCTGGTCGACCGCGGGTACGCCGTGTGGAACGCCGACTACCGCCGGCTCGGCGACGGCGGCGGCTGGCCCGCCACGTTCGAGGACACCGCGGCCGCGGTCGACGCCGTCGCGGACCTGGACCCGGCGCTCGACCTCGCCCGCGTCACGGTGGTCGGGCACTCCGCCGGCGGCCACCTCGCGGTGTGGACCGCCCACCGCGCGAACCTGCCCGCGGGCGCGGCCGGGGCGGCGCCGAAGGTGGTCCCGGTGGCGGCGGTGTCGCTGGCCGGGGTGCTGGACCTGGCTTCGGCCGACCGGGCGGGGTTCGGCTCGGTCCTCGCGGACCCGGCCGCCCAGCCACCGGCCGGGGCGCCGGAGCCCGCGTACCCGGAGTTCTGGCCGGCGGTCGCGGCGGGCGTCGGCGAGGGCGTGGTGAACCTGCTGCTGGGCGGCCACGTCGACGAGGTGCCCGAGCGCTACGCGGTCGCCTCGCCTAGTGAGCTGGGCGAGCCGGGGGTGCCGGTGCTGGTGCTGCACGGCGACGCGGACGACGTGGTTCCGGCCGGGTACAGCCGGACGTATGCCGAACACACTGCGGGCGCCCGGTACGTCGAAGTCGCGGGTGCCGACCACTTCCACGTCATGGACCCGGCGCACGAGAGCTGGCAGCAGGTGGCCGGGTGGCTCGCGGAGCGCGTGTGACAGGCCAGCCCGCAGGTACCCGGACGGTCGGTTCGCGTACCTGGAGGGTCGGTTCGCGTGCCTGGAGGGTCGGTTCGTGTGATGGGACGGGCATCTCGTGTGATTGAGCGGGCATCATGTGTGATAGGAGGGGCATCACGTGTGATTGGGGGGACGACACGAGTGAGGGTCAGTCGGCGGCCGGGGTGAGGTGGGCGCGCTGGTGCTCGGTGATGTCGGCCAGCGTGCGCTTGAAGCGTTCGTAGTCCTCGTGGCCCAGGCGGTCCGCGTGACGGCCCTGGATGGCGGCCATGATGTCGTCCGCCGCGCGCATCTGGGCCAGGCCGCGCTCGGTGGGGCAGATCAGCTTCGCGCGGCGGTCACTAGGGTCCGGTCGGCGTTCGACGTACCCGAGCGATTCCAGCTCGTCGATCAGCGTGCCGATGATCTGCTTGTACTGCCCCGAAAGCCGGGACAGCTCGGTCGCCCGGACGCCGCCGGGGTCCAGGTAGGCGAGCACCGCGCCGTGGCGGTGCTTCAGATCGTCGAACCCCTGGGAAGCCAGCGTGGCGAACAGCTCCCGCTGCACCGCGAACAGGAGCCGTCCCGAAAGGACACCCAGGTCGGGGTCCGTCGCGTTCCGCTCCGCTCGGGTGACCATCGGCTGCCCTCCTCACCGTCGGCCCCCACCTTAACGAGAGCCGGGCAGGAAGGCGGGGGCCCGGCGCGCCGGGGCGGCGCGCTCGAACGCCGCGGCGAAGGCGAGGACGCGGGCGTCGGCCCAGCGGCCGGCGAAGAACGAGACGCCGATCGGCAGCGGGCCCGCGAACCCGGCCGGGACCGACACGTTCGGGTAGCCCGCGACGGCCGCCGGCGTCGACGAACCGAGGACGTACGCGTCACCGGCGGCGTAGTCGGTCTTCCACGCCGGGCTGTTGGTGGGTGCGACGATCGCGTCCAGGTGCAGCCGCGCGAGCGTCTCGTCGATCGACCGCCGCGCCAGCGAAGTGGCCGTCGCCCGCTGCTGCCGGTACGTCGGATCGCTCGGGGCGGGCGCGGCCGCGGCCTGCTCGAACAGCTCCTGGCCGAACTTCGACAGCTCGATCGGGTCGCGGCGGTTGAAGGCGATCAGCTCGTTCAGCGTGGCGGGGTGCCCCGGCCGGTGCGCGAGGTAGGCGTTCAGGTCGCGTTTGAACTCGGTGAGCAGCGCCGGCGTCTCGGCGGCGCCGATCTGATCCTGGTACGGCAGGTCGACGTCGACGACCGTGGCCCCGCGGGCGGTCAGCGTCCGGACGGCGTCGCGGGTGACCCGGTCGACGTCGGCGTCCAGGCCGGCCAGCCGCCAGACGCCGATCCGCGCCCCGCGCAGCGCACCCGGGTGCAGGAGCGCCGCGTAGTCCCGCGGCTGCCCGGCGGGGATCGCCGCCGTCGCGGGGTCGGCCGGGTCGCGGCCCTGCAGCACGGACAGCGTGACGGCGGCGTCGACGACGTGCCGCGCCATCGGCCCGGCGGTGTCCTGTTCGACGGAGATCGGCACGACGCCGGTCCGGCTGACGAGCCCGAGGGTCGGCTTTTCGCCGACGACGTCGTTGGCGCCGGCCGGGCACACGATCGAGCCGTCGGTCTCGGTGCCGATCGCGACCTGGGCGAGCGTCGCCGCGACGGCGGCGCCGGAGCCCGACGACGAGCCGCACGGGTTGCGGTCGAGGACGTAGGGGTTGTTCGTCTGGCCGCCGACCGCGGACCAGCCCGACGTCGCGTGCGTGGAGCGGAAGTTGGCCCACTCCGAGAGGTTGGTCTTGCCGAGGATCACCGCGCCACCGCGCTGGAGCCGGTCGACCAGCGCCGCGTCGGCGGCCGGGCGGCTGCGCGGCAGTGCCCGCGACCCCGCGGTGGCCGGCTGCGCGCGCGTGTCGATGTTGTCCTTGAGCAGCACCGGGATGCCGTCCAGCTGCCCGAGGGTGCGGTGCGCGCGGCGGCGGGCGTCGCTGGCGGCGGCGGCCCCGAGCGCACCGGGGTCGACGGCGACCACCGAGTGGACCTTGCCGTCGAGGGCGTCGATGCGGTGCAGGTAGGCCGCGGTCAGCCGGACGGCGGTGAGGCCACCGTGGTCCATCCGCTGCTGGAGTTCGGGGATGGTGGCCGCGTCGAGGTCGAAACCCAGACCGGTCCGGTCAGCGGCGGAGGCGGGGACCGGGGCCAGGAGGGAACCGGCGAGGACGACGAGCACGGCGGCCGAGCGCAGACGATTCACGGCGTCCATCGGACTCCTGAACGCGGCGCCGGTCAACCCTCCGTTGGTCGGGCGCCTCTGTCCACAAGGGACTCGATGCCGGGTGGGAGGCTCGCGCGATCGGCCACGAACCCGACGATCGCCGTGCGCAGCGCCCGCACGGCCCGGGTGGGTTCGACCTCCTTGCGGTAGGCCAGCTGCACGATCCGGGTCATCCCCGCTTCCGGCGCGAAGCGCGTCATCAGGAAGCGCTCGCCGGCCACGGTGCTCGGCACCACCGCGGACCCGACGCCGGCGCGCACCAGCTCCAGCACGGCGTCCATTTCCCCGCCCTCGATCGCGAACGACGGCTCGAACCCGGCCGTGCGGCAGGCGTTGACCGTCGCTTCCCGGACGTCGTAGCCGCGGCGGAACATCACCAGCGGGACGTCGGCGAGCTCGCGGACGTCGAGCCGGGCGCCCGCGCGTGGCACCGGTGCGTCCGCGGGGGAGATCACGACCAGTTCCTCCAGCAGCAGCGGGGTCGCCGCCAGGTGGAGGTCGCCGGACATCCGGGCCCCGGCCAGCAGGGCCAGGTCCAGCGCGCCTTCGGCCAGCCGCTGCCGGAGGTCGCCCGACCCGCTCTCGTGCAGCTCCAGCTGGATGCCCGGGTACCGGCGCCGGAACGCCGAGAGCATCGCGGGCAGCAGGCCGGTGCACAGGCTGGGCGGCGCGCCGAGCCGCACCCGGCCGCGGTCCAGCTCGTCCAGCTCCCGGATCGCGAGCCGCGCGGATTCGGTCTCCGCCAGGATCCGCCGCGCGATCGGCAGCAGGACCTCACCGGCTTCGGTGAGCGAGACGTTGCCGCGGATCCGGTGGAACAGCGGCGCGCCGAGATCGTGTTCGAGCGTGCGGATCTGCTGGGACAGCGAGGGTTGCGCGACCCGCATCTCTTCGGCGGCGCGGGTGAAGTGCCGGTGCTCCGCGACGGCGACGAAGTAGGCGAGCTGGTGCAGCTGCATCGCGTCATGATAGCTGCTGACTATCGAGGGCAGAGTCATGATGTCTTTGACCTCTGGTCCGCGCGCTCCTAACGTCGGTCAGGTGGCAAACGACCTCGCGGTGCGGCGGCGCTCGGACCTCCGCCGGTTCTGGGACTCGACGATCGGCAAGAAGATCGTCATGGCGGTGAGCGGCGCCCTGCTGCTCGCGTTCGTGTTCGCGCACATGGTCGGCAACCTGAAGACGTTCCTCGGCGCCGACGACCTCAACCACTACGCGCACTGGCTGCGGACCATCGGCGAACCGGTGCTGCACTACGCGTGGTTCCTCTGGATCCAGCGCGTGGTCCTGCTTCTCGCGCTCGTCCTGCACGTCACGGCGGCGGTGCAGCTGGTCCGGCGCGACCTGCGGGCGCGGCCGGTGCGCTACGTCCACCGGCGGCCGGTGCGCGCGACCTTCGCGACGCGCACGATGCGCTGGGGCGGCGCGACGCTCGCGGTGTTCGTCGTCTGGCACATCCTCGACTTCACCGTGGGCTCGGTGAACCGGGACTTCGTGCCGGGTGACCCGTACCACAACCTCGTGGCGGACTTCCAGGTCTGGTGGGTCAACGTGATCTACCTCGTCGCGCTCGCGATGCTCGGCCTGCACATCCACCACGGCTTCGCCAGCGCCGCGCGCACGCTGGGCGTCACCAGCGCGCGCCGGGAACGGGCGATCAAGATCCTCGGCAGCACGACGGCGGTCGTGATCGCGGGCGGCTACGCGCTCGTCCCGGTCGCGATCATGACGGGACTGGTGGACTGATGACGGACTACCTGACCGGCGACCCGATCGCCGACACCAAAGCACCGGCGGTTCCGCTGGAGAACCGGTGGGACGAACGGAAGTTCACCGCGAAGCTGGTGAACCCGGCGAACCGGCGCAAGCACCGCGTGATCGTGGTGGGCACCGGGCTGGCCGGCGGGTCGGCCGGGGCGACGCTGGCCGAGCAGGGCTACCACGTGGTGCAGTTCTGCTTCCAGGACTCGCCGCGACGGGCGCACTCGGTGGCCGCGCAGGGCGGCATCAACGCGGCGAAGAACTACCGCAACGACGGCGACTCCGTGTACCGCCTCTTCTACGACACGGTGAAGGGCGGCGACTTCCGGTCTCGGGAGTCCAATGTGTACCGGCTGGCCCAGGTCTCGGCGCAGATCATCGACCAGGCCGTCGCCCAGGGCGTGCCGTTCGCGCGGGAGTACGGCGGCCTGCTCGACACGCGGTCGTTCGGGGGCGTGCAGGTGCAGCGGACGTTCTACGCGCGCGGCCAGACCGGGCAGCAGCTGCTGATCGGCGCCTACCAGGCGCTGTCCCGGCAGATCGACGCCGGGAACGTCGAGCTGCACCCGCGGACGGAGATGCTCGACCTGGTCGTCGTCGACGGCCGGGCGCGCGGCATCGTCGCGCGGGACCTGGTGACCGGGGAGATCGAGACGCACCTCGCGGACGCCGTCGTGCTCGCGACCGGCGGCTACGGCAACGTCTTCTACCTGTCCACCAACGCCAAGGGGTCGAACGCGACCGCGATCTGGCGGGCCCACAAGCGCGGTGCCTACTTCGCGAACCCGTGCTTCACCCAGATCCACCCGACGTGCATCCCGCGGTCGGGGGAGCACCAGTCGAAGCTGACGCTGATGAGCGAGTCGCTGCGCAACGACGGCCGCATCTGGGTGCCGAAGGTGAAGGGCGACACCCGGCCGCCGGAAGAGATCCCCGAGGACGAGCGCGACTACTACCTCGAGCGGCTCTACCCGAGCTTCGGCAACCTGGTGCCACGCGACATCGCGTCGCGCGCGGCGAAGAACGTGTGCGACGCGGGCCTCGGCGTCGGACCCGGCGGCCTGGGTGTCTACCTGGACTTCGCCGACGCGATCGAGCGCATGGGCCGCCCGGCGATCGAAGCCCGCTACGGCAACCTCTTCGACATGTACCAGCGCATCACCGCGGAGGACCCCTACCGGACGCCGATGCGGATCTACCCGGCCATCCACTACACGATGGGCGGGCTGTGGGTGGACTACGACCTGCAGAGCACCGTCCCCGGGCTGTTCGTCATCGGGGAGGCCAACTTCTCCGACCACGGCGCGAACCGCCTCGGCGCGTCGGCGTTGATGCAGGGCCTCGCCGACGGCTACTTCGTGCTGCCGGCCACCCTCAACGACTACCTCGGGGGAACCCGCCTGGACGAGGTTTCCCCACGGCACGACGAGGTCACGCGGGTGGAAACCGAGGTGCGCGAGCGGATTTCGCGGCTGCTCTCGGTGCGGGGAACGCGGTCGGTCGACTCGTTCCACCGCGAGCTGGGCCTGCTGATGTGGGACCACTGCGGGATGTCCCGCAGCCGTGAAGGCCTGCGCAAGGCCCTCGACCGGATCCCGGGGCTGCGCGCGGAGTTCTGGCGGGACGTCCGCATCCCCGGCGGCGCGGCGGAGCTGAACCAGGAGCTGGAGAAGGCGAATCGCGTGGCGGACTTCCTGGAGCTGGCCGAACTGCTGCTGATCGACGCGCTCGCGCGGGAAGAGTCCTGCGGCGGGCACTTCCGCGAAGAACACCAGACCGCCGACGGTGAGGCGCGGCGCGATGACGAGCACTTCTCGTACGTCGCCGCGTGGGAGTACGGCGAGAAACCCGTGCTGCACCGCGAAGACCTCAGCTTCGAGCACGTGCACCCGACCCAGCGGAGCTACACATGAAACTCACCGTCCGCATCTGGCGGCAGGCCGGCCCGGCCACCGAGGGCCGGCTGGTGTCCTACCCGGTCGACGACCTCAGCCCGGACATGTCCTTCCTCGAAATGCTGGACGTGCTGAACCAGGAGCTGATCGCGAACGGCGAAGAACCGGTGGCCTTCGACCACGACTGCCGCGAGGGCATCTGCGGCTCGTGCGGCGTCGTGATCAACGGGCAGGCCCACGGCCCGGAGCGCACGACGTCCTGCCAGCTGCACTTGAGGTCGTTCTCCGACGGTGACGTGGTCGACGTGGAACCGTGGCGCGCCAAGGGTTTCCCGGTGATCAAGGACCTGGTGGTCGACCGCTCGGCGCTGGACCGGATCGTCCAGGCGGGCGGGTACGTCAGCGCCCCGACGGGCAGCGCCCCGGACGCCCACGCGACCCCGGTTCCCAAGCCGGACGCGGACCTGGCGTTCGACAACGCGACGTGCATCGGCTGCGGCGCCTGTGTCGCGGCGTGCCCCAACGGCTCGGCGATGTTGTTCACCGCGGCGAAGGTGACACACCTGAGCCTGCTCCCGCAGGGCCAGCCGGAACGGGCCCAGCGGGTGCTGGACATGGTGGACACGATGGACGCCGAGGGCTTCGGCGGGTGCACGAACACCGGCGAATGCGTGGCGTCGTGCCCGAAGGGCATCCCGTTCGCCAGCATCGCGAGCCTCAACCGGGAGTTCCGGAAGGCGAGCCGCTCGGGTCGTGGCTGAGCGGCTCGCCGTCCGGTTCTCATCGGCTCAGCGTTTCAGCGTGAAGGTGAAGCCGCCGGAGAGCTTGCCGCTCAGCCGGACCGCTGAAACGAGCCTTTCTTCCGTGATCAGCCGCTCCACTTCGGCCCGCGAAAGGCCGCACCCTTCGGCGATCAGCCGCACCGGCCGGACCGGGATCCGCGCGGCGAAGCGGACCTCGACGTCGGTGACGTCGTGGTCCAGGTCTTCCGGGGCGCCGGTGTCGAGACGCCACGCGCCGTCCCAGTCGAGGGCGATGTGGTTGCGGCGCCGCAGCACCGGGTCCTGGAGGAGTTCGGCGGCGAGACCGGGGTCGTTGCTCTGCAGCCGGTCCAGCAGTTCGGGCCGGACGGAGCGCACGTTCACGCGCTCCAGGACCGTGAGCTTCACCGTGTCCCCGCACGCCGTACAGAGCGCGAGGAGCCAGGCGTCGAGGACCTTGTGGTGGGCGTTGACGCGAAATTTGCCGTTCGCCCGGAACCGCTCGGCCCCGCACACGTGGCAGCGGCGGAGGACGAGCGGCAGGCAGGTGGGTACGACGACCCAGGTGACGAGCACAGGAGTACACCGGTTTCCGTGAGAAGTCCGCAGCAAAAGGCGGCGCGGCGCAGAGGCGCGACGCGCGACGATTCAGCACTCGGGATGTCTCACGCGATGTACAACGGCACGTCCTTCGGCCAGGAGACGGGGCTCGACAGGACGATAGCGGCGCGCGGCGGTGGGGTTCCACCGATTTTCGCGCGCCGCCGGCTCGACGTTATTTCTTGAGCTTGGCGTACACGATGACGTTGTCGAGGTAGTTCCGGTTGGCGGCGTCGTACTTGCCACCGCAGGTGATCAGGCGCAGCTCGGGCTCGGCGGTGTTGCCGTACACGGCTTCGGTCGGGAAGGACTTCTTCGCGATCTGGTCGACCTTCGTGACCTCGAACGTCAGCTGCCCGCCGTCGGCGCGGCCGACGTGCACGGGGTCGCCCGGCTTCAGTTCGTGCAGCCGCCAGAAGATGCCCTTGCGGTGGTCGCCGTCGATGTGGCCGAGGATCACCGCGGGCCCGATCTCACCGGGCGTGGGGCCGTACTCGTACCAGCCGGCCTGCAGCGGCTGGTCGACCGGCGGCACCTCGACGGTGCGGTCGGGGTTGAGCCCGAGCGACACCAGCGTCGACTTCGCGTCGATCGCGGGGACGTCCAGCGCGGTCGGCAGGGACCGGCTCAGCCCGGCGGAGACGGGTGCCGGCGGCGGGGCGGCGGGCGTCGCCGTCGCGCCGCAGCCGGCGAGCAGCAGGGCGGAGACGGCGGCGAGGAGGGCGCGGCGCAGCACCGGCTCAGCCCTCCGTGACGAGGCCGGCGAGGCTGCCGTCGCCGGTCTGCGGGGCACCGGCGGGAACGACGACGACCTGGCCGGGCCCGGTCGGCCGCGGCGGCGCCTCGGGAGCGCGTTCCTTCGACGGTCCGCAGGTGACGGAGGCCAGCTTGACGTCGCCGCTGCCGAGAGCGCCGGTGGTCTTGCCGCCGAGCAGCTTGATGTGCAGGGCCGTGACTTCCAAGGAGCCGTCGTAGCGCTGCTTCTGCTCGTTGACGATCAGCTCGGCGACGCCCGGGATGCCGAGCTTCTGGTTGGGCGAAGTGGCGGCGGGCAGCGTGCCGAGCCGGCCGAGGTTGACGCCGGCGAGATCGCTGCTGCCGGTGACGTGCCCGTCGGCCGACCCGCAGCGGGCGCTGATCAGCCGGATCGACGGCACGCGCCCGGCGGCCGCGGCGAGCAGCGGCAGCGTCGCCTCGGCGACGCTCGCCTTGGCGGCCACGGAACCGGCACCGCCGACGACGGAGCTGCTGATGGCCTTGGCGGTGACGAGCCCCTTGAGCGGCACGTCGGCGACGCTCGCCTCGGCGGGGCCGGCGCTGCTCGACCCGGCCAGCTGCCCGGTGTCGACGGTGATCCCCTTGCCGCCGGTGAGCACCCCGGGCAGCAGGGAGACGCTCGCCGACGCGCCGAAGGCGGACCCGGTGACGGCGTCGCCGGCGGTGGCGACACCGGCGGAGCCGGCGAGCACGGCGACGGTCACACCGGCCAGGCTCCCGGCTCGGAGCAGGGTCGTGCGCATGAAGAAAGTCCTTTCGCCGGAACGGAAAACGGGGAGACACCGCGACGGGACGTGACCCGGCGGCGGAAGAAAGCTTGGCCACGCTATCAAAATCGCTGCGCGGGGCAAGGATTCCTTGCGGCGGCGGGGATTCCGGCGTTCGCGAACGGTGATCTTCCGAGTCGCGGGAACCACGAAGCGGTCACGGTGGGGTGGGCTTTCCTGCCGTTCGTCGACAACGAGTAGCGCGCACTGCGGCATTCGGGGAGGGTCGACGCGGGATCAGACACGGACGAGTGATTACTCGGATGGGCGGCGGCGAACACGCAGGGTGATGTGACCACCGCGGCCCCAGGCCCGATCCGCCGACGGTGCAAGGAGGTCGCGAATGAGTCATTCGCGACACTCGATCCGCGCCCGCTGGCTTCCGCCCGCCGGCTTCTGGCTTCCGCCCGCTGGCTTCCGCCGGCCGCCGGCCCCCGGCTTCCGGCCGCCGGCCGGCCCGGCTTCCGGCGCTGGCTTCCGCCCGCGCCG